>DAOOWO010000014.1:0-15679 GCA_035371225.1 Bacteroidales bacterium
CCAGGCGTACTGATGGTTCCAGCAAGACTGACATTGCCAAAATCGGCCAGGTTGGCGGCTATTCTGCCAGTGGCTGCATAGCCTCCGCTTTGGTCAAAATCGGTCAGACGGAGTTCGTTAAACCAGATTTCAGCACACTTATCTTTTCCGTCGTCCGAGGGGTTGGCACTACCTTTTTTGGGGTTTCTGATACCCAGCATGATTACTTTCACATCGCTGATGCTGGGGTTTCCCATAACGGTGATTTTATTGTTTTTGCTGTCGTAGGTAATAAAAGGCAGCGATGAGGACACCGAGTTACCGCCATCATGCAGCAGCGTATTTCTCAGTTGTTTGGCATCCACCAACTCATCAAGAGTGATTTCGATACGGTTTTGTTCCGGCCAAATCACATTGGGATCGCTGTTATACCAAGGCGTCAATGCCAACGGTACTTCATATTCATAAAAATTATTCTTGAAATCCGAGCCGAGTCTTATAAAGGCAGTCAACTCGCCATCTTGCAGGGCGCTTTCATTACCCATAGCTTCGGCATGGACAAACATTTTCAATGTTTTGAATTTTCTCATGTCGAAATCGCAAGTCTTATAAACAGCACGGGCATCGCCGTCCATAATATTGCATATTTTCATGGACAAAGCCTGTTCATTAAGTTGCTGCATGGTGGTGCTCTGGTAGTTTATCTCGCGTTCGATGCCTGGAGGAACCACGTAAGTAACAGGGGAGCGTTGTCCGTTTTCTTCAAGATTAACGGCCGAAACATCAAAAGTTGTCAGCATCTGTTCGTCGTTAGGAACATATTCGCCGGGGCTGAGCAGGCTGTAATTATACCGCCTCCAGTCGCCGCGCACCAAATCGAACGTGGCAAAACGACATACCACCGAATCGGTAAACCCGCGGAAAAACACCCTGATAAAACGGATGGATTTAAAATCCTGAATACCGCCGATAATTTTATCGGGCGACTGCACAGGTACCTTAAACTGATACCACTTAATGGTAGTGGAAGTGCCGTTGGGCAGTCTACCGGTGGAAGCATCGAGAATATCGGAAATATAATTCTGACCAATTACCATTTTGGAGGGTGTAAGGTCTATGTGGTACTGAAAATAGCGTTCCCCTTCGCTAAGGGTATTGTCCCTGTTGATATCTTCGCCATCAGGAATGGTAGTTGACTGCATAGGGTAATTAACACCGTACTCGTCCTGCGTTTGCTGATCAGTAGGAGAATTACCGTCGGTGCCGTTATAGTTTTTATAGCGTTGCAGTATTGATTTTTGTTCAGTATCGTAATCCGGGCCTCTGAAATAATGAAAATCATCGGTCGAAGGATCAGCCAGGGCTTTCTGATAAGCAGCGGACGCTGCGCCGTGATAGTTGATTATCCTATTGATATAATCGCTGAAGAATGCGCTTTCATTATCATTCGACAATCCATCGAGGCCAACATCCTGATAAGGACGAGCAGATTCATTATTGTCGAACGAGTTGGTCAGCGGTTGCAGGCTGGGAACAATACCCCAGGCGGTGGTATCGACATCTTCCATAATGCCATCAGGCGGCAAACCATTTTCCACACTTTTTCTGGAATCGCGCAGCACATCTTCCGAAACATCGCCCAGGTCAATATAAATCTGTCCTCCGGTACCGCTTGGATTGTACACAAAAGGATCCATCATCCAAAATTCAATATACTCGATGTTGGTTTCTTCAAAATCCGTAGATTCGATGCGACGCATCATGCCACCCCAGCGTGAATCGGGGCCAACCAGAGAACCATCAGGGTTGGTACCTAAAGAAAAACCTTCAGAGCCATCTACATCATAGTTATAGGGGCCGCGTTCTTTTGGATAATATGCAAGGTTCAGGATGGCAATGTTAGATGGCAAATTGTTGGCCGGCTGACGGTTGGGAAAAACTTCCTGCTCATACACTTCGCGTACCAGGTGGTTTGAAATATCGTCGTTGGTAATATTAGGTGGCAACTGGTTGTTATCGCGATAAAACACCGAAGGATCGATAACGTACCAAGCCAGTTTTGCACGATTATAGTTAAATCCAAGGCCACTGTTAGACGTGGCTTCGGGGAACATATCAAGCTGGTTCTGAGGCGTACTGGCAATAACCAACTGCCGACATTTTTCAGGTCAATGGTTGATTTGCTGCTTTCAAAGTCATCAATATATGAAGTCCCCGTTTTTCCAATAGCCCTGGAGTGGCCCGGTATCAGGTTGGCAAATTCGGCGTTGATGCTCAGGTTGGAAACGGCCTTGGTATTTATCAAAGGAATCATGTCCACCAGTTTGGTGAGCCAGCGGGCTTCGGTAGTATAAGCGCCATCAACACCCCAGATAGTGTTTGAAATGGGCTCATCTCCAAAATTGACTTTTTGTGTCAGCGGTTTTTCCGTAAGGTTCAGTACAGTACCACCCACATTAAAATTCTTATTGATCATATAATCAAACCGTAAACCCATAAGTGTCTTGGTTTGAATACTAAACGTGCTGTTGTTTTCAAGAGAAATATTAATCGGTGTTCCCGAGTTAAGAATACCTTCATTGATGATCTTTACCCTACCCATGGTATAATCTACGGTATAATCCACATTTTCTGTCAGTGGTATTCCTCCTGCGGTAACCTTTACAGAACCTTGAGGAACGCTCATAGCGCCCAGCGAAATTTCGGCCCCGGCTGCTGATTTATAGGTTCCCTGTAATGAGAATTTATTCCTGTCGGGATATTGCTGAGCACCTGTTTTTGTCATGGTATAAAGAGAGTCGTAGCAATATTTGTCGGCAATACTGTTGAGCGACGGGTTACCTCCTGTTATTGCCTTTCGCAGGTCGCTGCCGAAAGGTTCCAGTACAGGGAAAAAGATACGTCCGTTGGAAGCCTGAATAAGACCTCCCTGCGTGGCCGCTTCGCCCACAAAATCAAATACGCCGTCGGGGATAGGGTTTTGGTTCAGGTCGAGGCGGTCGCAACCCATTACACGAATTAACGGAACGCCGTTTACAGCACCTTCGGTGATATATCCCATGGGGATACCTTGTTCTTCACCCGAGTACAACACATTCAGGCGGAAATCTTCGGGATTAATCTGGTAGCCGCCAATAGAGTACACGTTTTTCATCATCAGCTTGTACATCGGTACTTTGGTGCTTAACGTGGTGCTTTTAATAAGTTTTACCAGCAGGCAACTGGGTGCACTTACTCCGGTAGTAGTAAGTTCTCCGACCTGATATACGGTGGTATCACCCACGAGTGTGTACTGAAACGCCACTGCCAAAACCTGGTCGGAGTTTAATGAAGTATTCAGCGAAATAAAGCCAAGTTTATTGTTAAATGTGTATTCTGACGGCTGCAACTTGCGGGCGAGTTCCACTTTTTCGTAATCGAGCCCTGCTGTCATGCCGAGAGAGGACAGATAGTTGTTTACTCCATTAAGATTTCTGAGTTGTGCCTCGTCCACAAATGAAAAGAGGCTGTTGGCATTATTGGCGGGATAATAACCTGTCGGAACAATATTGGTATTGGAAATTATCTGTCCTTCGCCTAAATCCTGAAAAGCTACGATATTGCGGTTTTCGGTTGTAGCCGAACCGATGTTGGTGAGCCATACTTCCAGGTTGGTGATGTTGATGTTGGAGGTGACGATTGGAAGTTTTTTCAGGCCTTCTTCGTAATGATCGCGGAAATACTGGGAAAGAAAGAAGTGCCTGTTTTCTTCGTACTGGTCGGCTTTCACATTAAATTCACTGGTTTGTGCGCCGCCGGCCACGGTGATGTTTTCGGTTTCGCTTTCCTGCTGCGACCATAAGCCCGTTACGGACAGCCTGCCGAATTTCAGCTTGGCCTTGATGCCAAACAGCGACTGGCTTCCGGTAATCAGAGTGCTGTTCAGCGGCAGGGTTACATCACCGCCTTCAATCAGTTGAATAATATCATCTTCTTCTCCTTCGTATTTCAGGTTCATCTTATTTTCAAAATCAAAAGAAGATTCCGTATTGTAGTTAACGCCAAACTGGATTTTATCTCCAATTTTGGCTGTAACATTCATTTGAATTTTTTCCTGAAAATCAAAGTTTGTGGTTCGTCTTTGCTTGACATCCAGCGCCGGATTGTTGGTTTTGGTTGACACCACGCCAAAAATCAGTTCGGCAGAGCCGGAAGGCCTGATATCAATAGTGTTTCCGCCAAAAATCTTGTTGAACGCTTTTCCTCCGACATGAATTTTGGGAATGATATTTCCATCGCCCTTAGTGCCCCTGGAAGCTCCGGTTTTGGTGTGCCAGTAATCCCGCATGGCTTTTTCCATATCAAACTGGCGGTATTCATCAAAAGACATATAGTTGGGTTGCCGGTAATCAAGGCTTCCCATCTTATTGGTAAGGATGTATGAATTGGTTTCCGGATCATATTCCACACCGGGAGTTATATTAGACGGATCATCGAGGTATAGTCCGCCGTTTTGGTTATTATCGTATGGGTTTCCGCTGTTATCCCCAAAAGGATAAGGCAAGGGAGTAGTATCGGGCGGGTTGGTGTCGGGGGGCGCAGCGATTTCGTCCCTGGTAAACTTATAATCAGGAACTAAACTAACACCGCCGGCAAGGGCGATCGACAAAATAAAAGCTGCTGCAAAAATCTGAAATATGTATCGGGCCAGTTTCAATTCGGTAGGTCTTCGGTTATAAAATTTTCAAAGCTTGTTTTATTAATTCTTCAACAGCATCAATTGACGGATCAGAACGTAAAATCTTATCAATGGCTTTCTCTGCAATATTTTTGTTGAAACCCAATATCATTAATCCGGACAATGCTTCCTGTTTGTTTAAGTTGTTCACGCTTAAAACGACATCCTGTTCTAACGCTAATTTTGAATATTTATTTTTTAGGTCTATGATTATTTTTTGTGCTGTTTTAGTGCCAATTCCCTTCACCTTCTCAAAGACGGCCACCTGCCCATTGGCAAGGGCAGAGACAATCTCTCCGGTGGTCAGCGACGACAATATTAAACGGGCGGTATTACCACCTACCCCATTGACCGAAATCAGATTTATATACATATCGCGCTCTTCGGCAGTAAAAAAACCATACAGGGTAACACCCACCGGTGTGGCTGCTTCATTTTTTATTGCCATATACGTCAAAAGCCGGCATTTTGTTCCTATATCGCCTATCTTGCTGTAAGTATTCAAAGAAATATTCATAAAATATCCGATACCTCCGGCTTCGATTACAGCATACACAGGATTTTTTTCAACGAGTGTTCCTTCAATAAAATGAATCATAAATAAAATTAAAGGGGGTACAAAGTTACAAAACTTGTTGAATTGCCCAATCAATAGCTTTTTGTAACATTTCTTGTCGGGGTTGTTGTATAAACCCCTCATCAACAAGCGATTGGGTTATGGCTCGTGCTTCCCGTATATCTTTTTCGGCCCTGGCAAAAGCTTCCTGGTGGGTAATAATTGTGCGCGCCACTCCATCACGGATGGCCTGCATGGCTACATCGGCAGCTTCCTGCGGAAAAACAGAAGCTTCGCTCATGGTAGGCACAATGTTTTCCGGATTAATACCGCGTTTTTCGGCATAATCAGCCAGAGAATGCGCTGCAGCAATAGCCATATTATCAGTGATTTTTTTTGCACGGACCATCAGTGCCCCTTTCAGGATGCCGGGAAACCCAATGGAATTATTCACCTGATTGGGAAAATCTCCTCTTCCGGTAGCCACAATATAGGCACCGGCTTCTTTGGCGGCATAGGGATAAATTTCGGGTACAGGGTTGGCACAGGCAAACACTATGGATTTTGGCGCCATGGCGCTGATCCATTCTTTTTTTATGGTGTCGGGACCGGGAGTTGATAAAGAGATAAGCACATCGGCATCTTTTATTGCCTCTTCCATGGTAAGTATTCTTTGCGGGTTGGTTTGACTGCAAAGTTCCCATTTGCGATAGAAGCGGGGATCGTTCTTTATGTCGTCCCTTCCGGCATGCAGCGAGCCTTTGGTGTCGAACATCACAATTTTATTCGGATCGCCTCCATCGGCAATAATAAGCCGTGCAATGGTGGTATTGGAAGCCCCGGCACCAAACAAAACAATTTTAATTCCCGATATTTTTTTGTCAACCAGCTTCAGTGCGTTGGTCAGGCCGGCCAGGGTAACGCAGGCCGTACCCTGAGCATCATCGTGCCACACCGGGATATCGCATTCTTCGCGTAGCACATCCAGTACCTTAAAACAGTTGGGCTGCGAGATATCTTCGAGGTTGACAGCGCCAAAACTGTGCTGCACCATTTTTACAAACTGAATGATTTTATCAGGATCGTGTTCTCCTTTTTCGTTACGGCTGTCGATACACAGGGCCACGCCATCGCATCCGCCGAGATATTTCATAAGGAATGCTTTGCCCTCCATCACGCCCAGCCCTCCCGAGGGGCCGCAGTCGCCGTCGCCCAGCACCCGTGTCGAATCGCTTACTACCGCCACCAGATTGCCGCGATTGGTAAGGTGAAACGAGGTATCGACCTGGTCGCGAATGGTTGTAGACACCTTCGATACTCCAGGGGTGTACCACACATTAAACCAGTTAAAACCAATAACAGGAGCTTTGGGAAGGGTTTGTATTTTTCCCTCGTAATAGCTATGTGCAGTTTCTGCCAGATTTTTTAAAAATAATGTTTTGGCTTTGGCTATCTGTTCCTGTGAGAAATTTTCAGGAAAAGCCCTATCAAGGTTTGACAAATCCAATAGTATTTTTTCCATAATCTTTGATTTTTATTTTTCGAATAATGTGTAAAAGTACGGTATTTTTTCTTAAATATTCACAATATTTTTTAAGACAAAAAAACGGTTAAATCATTTTTTTGAGACACCAAAATTAAATAAAGATTCTTCATTTCGCTTCGTTATCTGGCCGACTGAATTGCTTCAGTCAGGCGGGCAAGTGAGGAATCTTTTTAATTTGTTGAAAGTCATACCTGATTTTTTTATTTTTTCAAAAAAGATTTCCTCCAATAGCTCAAAAAAGGTTCGCAAAAACATTTTGGTTCAAATGGTTTTTCTTTATTTTTGTAAATTAATCAACCATGTAACAATGTCATATAAGACTAAAAGTATCATTAGTGCACTTGTTTTGACCTTTTTTTTCTGTTGTTTTTCCTTTTTGCCGGATTTATCCATAGCCCAGAATTCTTATGGCAGCGATGCCCTCTGCGGAGAATGGTGGACTCCTGAACGCCAGGGAAGAATCACTTTTTTTAAAAACGGCAGCACGTTTTCGGGCAAGGTAAGCTGGATCAAAAAAAATATTGACCCGGAAACCGGAAACCCTATATTGGATAAACACAACCCCGATCCCTCGCTTCGCCAAAGGCCCATCACCGGCTTGGTATTATTTTATAATTTTAAGTACAATGCCTCTAAAGACAAATATGTTGACGGAAGCCTGTACGATTCGGACCACGGAAATACATATTCCTGTTGGATAAAGCTTATCGATAAAGATGTGCTTGAGCTGCATGGTTACATAGGATTTTCACTCTTGGGAAAATCCGTATATTTTACACGTGTGAAAAAATAATTTCTATCATGAAAACTATTGTTGTATTAACGGGAGCGGGCATCAGTGCGGAAAGCGGCATCAAAACCTTCCGCGACAGCGACGGATTATGGGAAGAGCACCGGATTGAAGATGTGGCTACCTTTGATGCATGGAAGAGAAACCGTTCGCTTGTTCTTGATTTTTACAACCAGCGCCGCCGGCAACTTGCAACAGTGGAGCCCAATGCGGCACATCTTGCCCTCGCCAGACTGGAAGAAAAATATCATGTCCAAATTATTACCCAAAACGTAGATAACCTTCATGAGCGTGCCGGCTCCACAAATATTTTGCACCTGCACGGTGAGCTTACCAAGGCACGAAGTTCTATCGACGAATCGCTGATTTATGATATTGGATATAACGACATACGGGAGGGCGACAAATGCACAAAAGGCTCGCAATTACGTCCGCATATTGTCTGGTTTGGCGAAGCCGTTCCCAATATTATGGCAGCCGCATCACTGGCGCAGAACGCCGATATTTTATTGGTAATAGGTACTTCGCTGGTGGTTTACCCGGCTGCAGGGTTATTAAGTCAGGCTTCTTCATCCATCCCCAAATATCTTGTTGACCCCAGGGCGGAACCCTTGAGCCATATCAGGAACCTGACAGTGATAAGCGAAAAGGCAGGGGTTGGAGTACCGGCTTTGGTGGAGAAATTATTGAGGTTTCAATAGCCAGGCCAACAAAACCACATTATAATGAGATTTTTTTAAAAATACTTTAATCATTCAAAGGCGCTGTCTCCACAGCATGGCCGTTAGGAGGAAAACGTATGCTCCTATTATATAAATTGGATTAATCCGCTTATTTATTGTTATACTTATTCATGGCGGTGTTTACGCCTTCGCAGATAAAGCTCAGTGTAGCTTCCACCGCTACAGGTATGCGTTCCAGCAAAATTTTCTCCTCATCTTTGGTCCATTTTCCCAACACATAATCAACCTGAAAACCCCGGGCAAAATCGCTGCCTATACCAATTCTGAGGCGTGCAAACTCCTGGCTGTTCAGGGAGGTAATAATATCTATCAGACCATTGTGTCCGCCGTCACCGCCTTTGGATTTCATCCGCAAAGTGCCGGTAGGCAAATCAAGATCATCTACCACTACCAGGGCATTTTCTCTAGGAATATCTTCGGCCGTAAGCCAGTATTTGACAGCTTTTCCGCTCAGGTTAACAAAAGTAGAGGGCTTAAGCAGCAGCAGTGTTTTTCCCTTAAACCTGGCCGTGGCCACCTGACCATGGCGCCCCGGAGCAAAGGCCACATTTAATTTTTGTGCAAGCGCATCCATAACCACAAAACCGATGTTATGCCTTGTATTGACATATTCATCGCCCACGTTACCCAGGCCGGTAATCAAAAACTTTTTAGATTCTATCTGAGGCATCTTTTTTTTAATAAAAAAGCTGCCGAATTCATTTTTCGGCAGCTTTATTATTGTTGGCTACAAGTTATTTTTTGGCTTTTGCCTTGGCATCAGCGGCGGGTGCAGCAGCACCGGCAGCGGGAGCAGCAGCGCCGGCAGCAGGTGCACCGGCTTCAGCAGCAGGAGCAGCAGTGGCAGCTTCTTCAACAGCCCTGGTAACCGCAACACCTACAATGGTGTTATTTTTATTATCCAGTAATGTATAGTTCTCGGCAGGAATGTCGGCAATTTTTATGTTTTGGCCAATTTCCAGCGAACCTATGTTGACATCGATCACTTCGGGCATGTTCCCGGGCAAAGCTTTTACTTTCAATTTTCTGTATTTCTGAACCACTTTTCCACCTTTAAGAACACCGGGGGCCGTGCCGAATATCTTTACAGGAATATTCATGATAATGGGCTTGTCGGCTTTCAGCTCCATGAAGTCAGCATGCATGATATTATCTGTAACAGGATGATATTGAATATCCTGCAAAATAACATCCATTTCTTTTCCTTCAATAGAAAGTTTTACAAAGCATACTTCCGGAGTGAAAAGAATCTTCTGGAAATTTTTTGTTTCTGTGAAAAAATGAAATTGTTCTTTTCCGCCATAAACCACACAAGGCACGCTACCTTCCCTGCGGATTTTTTTAGCATCTTTTTTCCCTACGTTTCCGCGAAGGAAACCGCTCATTGATACTGTTCTCATAAATTTAATTTTTAATTGTTAGTGATATGTTTGTTAATTGTTATTGCATGGAAGTAAACTTAAAGTGGGAACTGATAGATTCGCAATTGACCACGCTGTTTATTACATCGGCAAATAATTTGGCGGTGGATATAACTTTTATTTTGCTGAGTTTTTTACATTCTTCGTTCAAGGGAATAGTGTCGGAGACTATGAGTTCTGTCATTGCCGATTTTTCAATTTTTTCGCAGGCGTTGGCTGATAACACCGGGTGTGTACACATAGCCCTTACACTGGCGGCACCCTGTTCTTTGATCAGGTTGGCAGCTTTGGTAATGGTGCCGGCAGTATCGATAATATCATCTACCAGAATTACATTTTTATCCCTCACATCGCCGATGACCACCATATTACCTACCTGATTGGGTTTGGGCCGTTGTTTAAAACAAATTACCAGATCGGCATCTAAATATTTTGCATACACTCCCGCCCTGCGTGTTCCACCGGTATCAGGGGATGACATGGCCAGGTTTTTCAGGTTAAGGCTTTGGAGATAAGGTACAAAAATGCTTGATGCGTAAAGATGATCCACGGGAATATCAAAATATCCCTGTAGCTGATCGGCATGGAGGTCCATGGTGATGAGCCGGCTGATTCCGGCGGCTGTAAGCAGGTTGGCAATCAGTTTGGATGTGATGGGAACCCTTGGCTGGTCTTTTCGGTCCTGACGTGCAAATCCGAAATATGGTATGACGGCGATAATGTTTCGTGCTGATGCCCTTTTGGCGGCATCGATCATCATAAACATTTCGAGCAGGTTTTCGGCAGGGGGAAAAGTGGATTGAATAATAAAGACATCATCTCCGCGGATGGTTTCGTCGAAAGAGGGACGAAATTCGCCATCGCTGAAGCAGGCATAAGAAACATCACCGAGTTTTTTTCCGTAGCTTAAGGCTATCTTTTCTGAAAGATAACGCGTTGCCCTTCCTGAAAATATTGATATTCCCTGTGCCATAAGTGTTTTTTTATGGCCGCAAAAGTAGGAAAATTTTTACTAGTAACCCAGACAATTTAATAAATTTATTATTATCAATAGATTGTTATGCGTTTATGACACAATTTCCATGTGGCCATTTCCCAGATATTCTTTTGTGTCCGGAGTGTTTTTACCAACTTACAAAAAAAACCACAGGGTGCCAAATTTTGAATAAGTAAGAATTTCAAAATAACTTCCCCCGAATAGTCTAATTGTAATTGTACCTAATGGGGCATATTATTAACAACACAATATTAATAAAAAAACGAATACAGCAGAAAATCAGATGCATTTATGTGTTTTCTTTGAATTCCATGATAGAAGAATTTTCAGAAAAAACCATTATGCTGATGCAATTGCATTACAGCCGTTTGTTGGAGAAAGACCGCAGACGTTATGCTGCGTTAGAATCGTTAAAATTAGGCAGAGGTGGAGTTATTTATATCAGTAAAATTCTTGGAGTGGATAGAAAGACCATTTCACAAGGTAGAAAAGAGCTTACCTCAGAAATGGAAACATTTATACCAGGAATCCGCCAACGAAAAGAAGGCGGAGGCAGAAAAAAAAACTGATAAAGAGCCGGGGATAAAAGAAAACCTCACAGCGCTAATAGAACGTTTTAAAGCAGGTAGTCCGACAGACAGCAACACATATTGGATAAGCTTAAAGCCGTTTGCCATAGCAAAGCTTTTTGAAGAAGAACATCATATTAAAATAAGCAGTGGAGTAGTTAAGCGGCTGCTAAAAGAATTAGGATATGGTTATCGCAAACAGGCGAAGCAACTGGCGACAGGGAGTTACGCATTACGCAATGAGCAGTTCAATATTATTTGTACCTTAGTTTTGGCGATGAGTTTAAAGAGCCCAATCATAAGTATAGATTGCAAAAAGAAAGAAAAATTAGGCAATCTTTATCGAGGAGGAAAATGTTTTGCTACACAAACATTAAATGTTTATGACCACGATTATGAGCATCTGTCAGAAGGTAAAGTAATACCACAAGGGCTTTATGATATGCAGGCCAATAAGGGTTATATAACTGTTGGAGGTAGTAGTGAAACAGCCGATTTTATTATAGACAACCTGCTTTGGTGGTGGCAGCAATACGGTATTCACCATTATCCGGATGCAAACAATATTTTGCTCTTATGCGATGCAGGGGGAGCAAATTCATATCGGCACTTTATTTTTAAACATCGTTTACAGATGTTTTCTAAACAAACGGGGTTATCTGTAATTGTTTGCCACTATCCTCCCTATTGCTCGAAATGGAATCCTATTGAACACCGGCTGTTCAGCCATGTTCACCGGGCAATGGAAGGTGTTATTTTTTCAGATTACGAAATGATTAAGAAGACTATAGAAAATACAACAACGAATACGGGGCTTTCTGTAGAGGTCAGGCTCAATCTTAAAGAATACAAAACAGGCATCAATGTGAAGAAAGAGGATATTGACGAAACAAGGATTACGTATCATCCCCAAATACCTGAATTAAACTATCGGATTTATCCGTAAATTTGGGGAAGTTATTTTGAATGTTTTACTAAGGCAGCCTGTTGTAATAAAAAAATCCTTGTTTAGGCTTGTAAGAGCGGGTCAACAAAAACCCTTGTTTTTAATTCACGGTCGAGTAAAAGTAATCCCTGCCCATTGCCTTCCACCAATTTCAGTTGTTCCAGCAAGGCTGAAGCATTTGCTTCTTCCTCAACCTGTTCGGCCACAAACCACTGTAGTTTATTGTTGGTTGCATGGTCTTTTTCCTGAATGGCAATATTCACAAGGTTATTGATCAGCGCGGTTACTTTCTGTTCGTGTTTTAATACTTCTTCAAAAACTTTTATCGGGCTTTTCCAGTCAGCAGCGGGTTTTTCAATGGCCTGCAACTCAACCCTTCCGCCGCGTTCGTTGATATAGTTGAAAAATATCATGCCATGGGCGTTTTCTTCTTTTTCCTGAACCCGCATCCAATTGGCAAAACCAGTTAAATTAAGCCGTTCAAAATAAGCGGCCATCGAAAGATATAAGTATGAAGAAAAAAATTCAGCGTTAATTTGTTCGTTCAGCGCTTTTTCCATTTTTTTTGATAACATGATGTCCTCCTTTTTTGTTTTATATTTTAATTATACAAAATTACATAATTTCTTTTACATAATTGGGTATTAAAATATTTATTTTAACCTTTCAAAGCATTTACACCACTGACAATTTCGATAATTTCTTTGGTGATAGCAGCCTGTCGGGCTTTGTTGTAGGAGAGTTTCAGTGCCTTAATCAGTTCTTCGGCATTGTCAGTGGCTTTTTGCATGGCCGACATACGTGCGCCATGCTCGGATGCCCACGAATCGAGAAGCGCCTTATAAATTTCGATTTTCAATGATTTGGGCACCAATTCTTTCAGGATAATACTTTTTTCCGGTTCAAATATGTAATCTGTTTGATTTAAGGTGCTTTGCCCGTTTTGTCCGAGTTTTTCAACCGGCAAAAACTGTTCTATGGTCAGTATTTGGGAGACTGCATTTTTAAACTGATTATATACCAGTTCTATCCTGTCGTAGGTTCCGTTTGAATAGTATTCCATCAGTTTTTCGGCCAGTTCACAGCTATTTTCATAGGTAAGATTGTCGTAAATACTGTCGTAATTAGCTATTACATTATATCTCCGTTTGGTAAAAAAATCGCTGGCAGTTTTTCCTGCCGACAAAATATGCAGATTTCCAGCTTTATTCAGTTCGTTATATTCACAATTAATCCTGGACACAGCCGCTTTGATTACGTTGCTGTTAAAAGCGCCGCAGAGGCCCCGGTTGGAGTTGATAACAACCAGCAATACTTTTTGTACTTTTCTTTTTTTAAAGTAAGCAATATCTTCGGGCAGACTGTTACTTACACTAAGATCTGAAAGCAAACCGCTAAGTTTGTTGGCATAAGGCCGCAACTTCAGGATGGCTCCCTGCGCCCTCCTTAATTTTGCAGCCGAAACCATTTTCATGGCACTGGTTATCTGCTTGGTGTTATTAACAGATGCTATTCGTATTCGTACTTCTTTTAATCCTGACATGAATTTTTGCTATTACGGTCTTCAAAAAAAAATCAAGCCTCATATTTTGAAATGATATCTTTTGCAGTCTGTTCCATTTCGGTCATCATTTCATCGGTAAGTGCGCCTTTGCCAAGTTTTTCGAGCAATTCATTGTGATAGAGATCCAGATGGTGCAAAAACTCTTCCTGAAAATCTATGATACTTTTTATGGGAATTTTTTGCAACAAGCCTTTGGTTCCGCAGAAAATTATGGCTATCTGATGTTCCACCTTCATAGGAGTGTACTGTGGCTGTTTTAAAATTTCCACATTTCTGGCACCCTTGTCCAGTACGGCTTTGGTAGCAGCATCAAGGTCGGATCCGAATTTCAGAAACGACTCCAATTCACGGTACTGTGCCTGGTCGAGTTTGAGCGTGCCTGCAATTTTTTTCATGGGTTTTATCTGTGCACTACCCCCCACGCGCGACACTGAGATACCAACGTTGATAGCCGGTCTGATTCCCGAGTTAAACAAATTGGTTTCCAAAAATATCTGCCCGTCGGTGATTGAAATTACGTTGGTGGGAATATATGCCGAAACATCACCGGCCTGTGTTTCAATAATAGGTAATGCCGTCAATGATCCGCCGCCTTTCGCCATGTCTTTTATAGATTCGGGCAGGTCGTTCATTTTCCGGGCTATTTTATCAGAAGTAATCACCCTTGCAGCTCTTTCGAGCAGGCGCGAATGCAGATAAAAAACATCACCCGGATAGGCTTCGCGTCCGGGGGGACGGCGGAGCAGCAATGATACTTCACGGTATGCCACGGCCTGTTTTGAAAGGTCATCGTAAACCACCAGTGCCGACCGTCCTGTATCTCTGAAAAATTCGCCAATGGCTGCACCGGCATAAGGAGCATAGAACTGCATAGCGGCAGGATCAGAGGCAGTAGCCGATACAATAATAGTATAAGGCATAGCGCCTTTTTCTTCCAGAATTTTCAAAATATTGGCCACGGAAGACCCTTTTTGTCCTATGGCCACATAAATACAATAAACGGGTTCGCCTTTTTCGTAGAATGTCTTCTGGTTGATAATGGTATCGATAGCAATAGCTGTTTTCCCTGTCTGGCGGTCGCCGATAATCAATTCGCGTTGTCCACGTCCGATGGGTATCATAGCATCAATGGCCTTGATACCGGTTTGCAATGGTTGATTAACAGGTTGGCGGAAGATAACACCCGGGGCTTTGCGTTCGATAGGCATCTCATACACTGTTCCTTCGATGGGACCTTTGCCATCGATGGGTTGTCCCAGGGTATTGATAACCCTGCCAAGCATTCCTTCGCCAACATTGAGGGAGGCGATACGCTTAGTTCTTTTGACAATATCGCCTTCGATGATATTTTCCGATTCGCCCAATAGTACCACTCCCACATTATCTTCTTCGAGGTTAAGCACAACGCCCATTACACCTGTTTTCTCAAACTCAACCAATTCGCCGGAGCCCACCTGTGTAAGGCCGTAAACACGGGCAATGCCGTCGCCTACCTGGAGTACTGTGCCTACTTCTTCAAGTTCCGATTCATATTTGAACCCGGCCAGTTGCTGGCGCAAAATTGCAGTAACTTCTGCTGGTTTTATTTCTGCCATTCAAATAAAATATTTAAAATTTTGGTATATAAATGTTTATATTGTATTCTTTTTTCAGGCGGTTGATGTTTCGCCTGAGTGTGGCGTCATATTGGAGGTCATCCACCTTAAAAATAAATCCTCCAATAAGATTAGGATTAACTGTTTGGATCAATTCTATTTCTGATGAAAGTTGTTTTCCCAACGCATTTTTTAGTTTTTCTGTGTTTTTTTCAGAAACCGGCGAAGCGGTTTGAAAATATACCGTTTTTATATT
>DAOOWO010000015.1:0-15559 GCA_035371225.1 Bacteroidales bacterium
CGCTTTCATATCGTATGTATTACAGTGCCAGGGATTTGACTCTGTGGTTGGCCCGTTTTATCAAACATGATGAGATGCAGGTATGTTATATTGCCGGACATGGAAAAGGTGGTCGTCTGCGTGGGCACATTTCCGGCATCAACCTCAATAAGGTGGCGCAGTCCACTTCAAGCCGCGGCCCGGGAGGGCATTACAACAAGGGAATACTGCTGGGCGCATGTGATGTAGGTAAAAACCTCGAAGAATTTATGCTTAACTGCGGCTCGCGTATCAGTTGGGTCGCCGGGTACGACAGGGAAACACCCTGGCTCGAGGGAACTATCTCCGACCTGTTGTTTTTGGAATATAAGCTAAAAGGCAGGATAAAAACTGACAACCCGGGTGTTTTTATTCAAGATGAAGATAATCAGTTTATTTTTACCCATGCACGCAAAGCGGCTCGTATTGCCCAGTGGGTAATAGAGGATTATCCCCTCGCGGAAAAATGTGGATTTCGCGCGATTGACCGATAAGTATTTTTGGTGTCCTTTTAGTGTCATACCTGAACAAACAATTATTACTTTTGTCAAAAAACTTCAGGGTTGAAACTGCCTTCAAATAAAGCCATCTGGGCACTTACGTATCCAATTATCCTCAGTCTTTTTGCCGAGAATATCATCAATGTAACCGATACGATCTTTCTCGCGCGCATCGGCGAAGCGGAGCTTGGGGCATCAGCAATAGGGGGGACGTTTTATGTGCTTATTTTTATCATCGGGCTTGGATTCAGTATTGGAACACAAATAATTATCTCCAGGCGGCTGGGCGAAAATAAAGATAATGAGGTCGGAAGCATTTTTGAGATCAGCGTGATGTTTCTGATGTTGGTCGCATTACTGCTCTTTGCTGCTGCCCAACTTTTTCTTTCGCCGCTTTTAAGGTGGATGCTTTCATCCGGCGAAATATATGCTCCAACAGAACTCTACCTTAAATACAGGGTTTGGGGTATCTTTTTTACTTACCTTGGTTGTGTTTTCAGGGCTTTGTATACCGGACTTTTCAAAACAAAATTTTTACTGGCCAATTCATTGGTGCTGGCAATTGTCAATATTGTTTTTGCCTGGCTGTTGATCTTTGGCAATTTCGGATTTCCCCGCATGGGTATTGAAGGAGCCGCTATTGCGACAGTAATTGCTGAATTTGCTTCTGTGTTGTTCTATTTTGTTGTAACATACAAATATATTGACCTGAAAAAGTATCAGCTTTTCAGACGAAAAAAATATAACTTCAGCGAAATCCGCGGCATACTTGATGTTTCCGGTTTTATCATCCTGCAACATGTGGTATCCCTGGCTTCGTGGTTCGTTTTTTTTCTTGTCATAGAGCATCGTGGGGCTCATCAACTGGCAATCACTAATATCGTGCGCAGTATATATCTTTTTCTGATGATACCGGGCTGGGCTTTTAGCTCCGCCACAAGCACCATGGTCAGCAACATCATAGGAAAAGGAGATGCAGGAAATGTGATACCGCTGATAAAAAAAATCACCTTGATGTGTTTTTTATCTATTCTGGTGCTGGTAATTCCGGCTGTTATTTTCCGGCATCAATTGTTTGCTTTATATACTTCTGATGTGCATCTGGTTGGCGAAAGTATGAATTCATTTTATGTGGTGATGGTTGCTCTGGTTGTTTTTTCGCTGACCATGAATTTTTTCAGCGGTGTCATCGGCACAGGCAGTACAAAGGCCGGCATGGTCATCGAACTTATCGGAACAGCGTTTTATCTCCTGTTCGTATATTTTGTGATCCTGGTCATGGATATGCCGCTCGAGATCGCCTGGCTGACAGAAATCCAGTATTTCGTATGGCTGTTTATCTTCTCATATTTCTATCTGAAAAAAGGAAGCTGGAAACGAAAGATAATTTAGAAACCGTTTGGAATTTGATAGGTAATTTTTATGGTGCTTATTTTTAATATTTTCCCAAACCATAAAGGGGCGTTGAAAATCAATTTGCACCCTTCAGGGCGTAGGTAAAACAAATTGATTTTTTTTGTACCATATTTAATTTGCAGAAAATCATTTATTAAATTCAAAACAGTTTCTTTAGCAGCTAACATTTCTTTTAGTAATTTTATCAGCTCAAAAAACTAAAAGCATGAAAAGAACCATCATAGTATCCATAATGATTATCAGCAGTACCATATTGTTTCCATCGTTTAAAATGATTTCCATCGAACATAACTTTCCGGGAAAAACCAACTCAACTTTTCTGATTACCGACGGCAAAGTGGGCGAGGTTGAGATAAATATGGATGTGAACAAGTTGAAAAATATTTTTCCTGAAGAACAATTGAAAGTAAAAAAAGTTGAATCAGATGGAGATGAATATGCTTTGTATAAAATAATGGATTCCGACCTTAAGACTCTTGCTATCGAAATCGAATCGCTTTGCGCAGATATTTGCCTTGTATCGCGCATAAACATTATTTCGCCAAAGTATAAAACCATTGACGGTATTGGTGTCGGAAGCACTTTTGCCGAAATCAGAAAAAATTATACAATGAAAAATATTGTGGGTGGCGAAGACAATAATTACATGGTTTATGTTAAAGAATACAGGGATATTGCCTTTATTGTGCAGTCTGCCGGAAAAAAGCCCAAATTTGGCAAACCTTATGAAGCTTCTGAAATACTAAATACGGATGTAGTGAAGCAAATTTTTATTTTCTGATTAATACAATTCCATTGTGAAACAAGGTGCTAAATATCTGATTGTTGTTGCGGTTATTTTCTTTTGTGTAATCGTTTTTTCAAGAATCACCGCCGATCAGGTTGTGAACCTGCCGGTGCAAACAAATGATTCGTCGATAATCATTCTGTTCGCCGGCGATGTGATGCAGCACGAGCCACAGATACTCTCGGCCTGGGACGATTCTTTGAAAACCTACAGCTATGATTCGTGTTTCAGTTTTGTGGCTCCTCTGATTAAGGAATGTGATATTGCGATGGCAAATTTTGAATTTACCCTTGGCGGCCCTCCTTATACCGGCTATCCCCAGTTCAGCGCTCCCGATCAGATAGTGCATGCATTAACCAATGCCGGTTTTGATATTTTGGCTACGGCCAATAATCACTCATGCGACCGGGGTAAAAAAGGCATAGAACGGACTATTCGTATTCTCGACAGCATGGGCTTTAAACACATCGGCACATATACTGATGAGGCAAGCAGGGCACAAACATACCCAATGATAATCAAAAAAAACGGTATAAAACTAGCCTTGTTAAATTATACCTACGGCACTAACGGAATTGCAGTACCCTCACCAACTGTTGTGAACCTGATAAATGAGGACCAGATTAAAACCGACCTTTCACGTGCCAAAGACTCTATGCCTGATAAAACCATAGTTTTTATTCATTGGGGCAACGAGTATGAATCTAAGCCCAACCAATACCAGGAATATTACGCCAAATTATGTTTCGACCTCGGCGCCGACATTGTTATTGGCATGCATCCACACGTGATTCAGAAACTGGAAAGAAAATTCTATCCCGATAGTAACGGCAGGGAAGTGTTTATCGCTTATTCGCTGGGAAATTATATATCAAACCAGCGTACCAGATACCGCGATGGAGGCATGATGGTGAAAATGGAATTGGTGAAACGCCATAATAAAGTAAGCATAGCCGACTGCGGATATTACCTTACCTGGGTATATATTCCCGAGAAAAACGGCAAAAAGAAATATCATATTCTGCCTGTTTCACAATATGAAAACATGGGAGATGTACTTGATACAGCTTCGTTTCAGAAAATGAGTCTATATCTCAGCGATTCACGTAAGCTGATGCAACAGATGACTAAAAATGTGGATGAGTATTTGTTTAATGTGGATACGCGGGTATGGAGCAACCGGCCTTAAAAGGTTTTTCGGAGTGATTATTACTACAAAATGGTAACGGAATATATCTTGTTGAAGCCTTATAACTTGTGACTTGGAGGCTTTTGTGAATCTCAATTTGGGAGGGTGACAAATAAAAAAACCGGAATATTTTGTTCCGGTTTTTTTATGTTTTCTGTTGGAATTAATGCTTAACCACAAATTTTCCGCTGGATTTGGTGGCTCCATTTATTGCATTGTAGAAATACAATCCATTCGGTAATTCTTTCACCGATATCCGCACCTGGTCTTTGTTTCCGATTATATGTCTTGAAATTTCATTTCCGAGTACATCGAAAAGCACCACTTCTTTGTATTTTGCCGTATTGGAAATGTTGATATAATCGCTGGCGGGGTTGGGGAACACGTTTGATAACGATAACTCGTTTTCACTGATGCTATTATCAATGTCATAAACAAATTCTGCATTCATAACCGCGGTGGGTGATCCCATTACAAATTTTACGGCATGGATGCCCAGATTTTTTGGCCACCAGGTGTAGGTAAGCACGGTGTCGTAACGGATATACAGGAAGTGCCATCCGGCTAAGCCCGGGAAAGTGGTATGTCCCCAGATAGAGTCCTGGCTGGTGGCGTAATCTTTTTGTCTGATGACATCAAAGTTAGGGCTGCCTGGCAACGTCATGGTTCCCCAGGCATCGTTGACCGATGTTTTGATCTGTGCATGTTTAATGCGCAAAGAATCCACCGGAATCTGATATCCCATGGTGTCATAAACAATGTTGCAGTGTGATTTTGTATCGCCGAAACTATTTCTGGTAGCGGAATCGCCGTACGCCCCGGGAAGTGTCAGCACAGTGTCGGGGGTACTCAGTTCTACCATTATAGAGTCGCCGGTTTTGAAAAAATCATAAATGGTGCCATGCAACACCAGGCCCAGCGGTGAACTGTTGAAAAAATACATGATAAGAGCGCTGTCGTAAATGGTGGCAATGTTGCTGCCGGCAAACATCCCACCGGTATTAATTGTGTTCGAGTTAACAACATCAATGGTCATGGTGTCTAACGTGCTATGCAGAGCCATGAAATTCCAGGTTTGGCCCGGGCCTGGGTTGCCGGGTGTTATCGACGGGTCAACAGCGGTGTCTTTTCTGAAATCAAAAGTTTTTACCGGTACGGCCAAATCGTTAAAATCAAGAGTGATTTGTGCTTGAGCCACATAAAAATATACGCTTAACAAGCAGAAAATAAGTAAGGTTTTCTTCATGGTAAATTGGTTTTTAATGTTATTCGCAAATTTATAATAATAAATTGATAACTCTGTATTATTTCGTAAAAAATGCCAAAATACAGGATAGCCGCGCGGAAAACATTATCTTTGCGGACTTTTATCTCTACCATGAAAGACCTTACTACAGGCAATGAAAGCAAAGTGATTTTCAGTTTTGCCCTGCCTATGTTGCTTGGCAATATTTTTCAGCAATCGTACAATATCGTCGACAGTGTCATCGTGGGGAATTATCTTGGCGAAGAGGCGCTGGCTGCGGTGGGGGGATCTTTCCCTGTTCTGTTTGTGTTAATCTCGCTGGTGATGGGAGTTTCAATAGGATCAACGATAATAATCTCGCAGTTTTTTGGCGCCAAAGATTTTAATAATGTCAAAAAGGCCATTGACAGCCTCTTGATTTTTTTGTTTTTTGCATCTATTGCATTGACGGTGTTGGGATTAATATTCAGTGAGCACATCTTTCGGGCGATGGATATGCCCGAAGAAATTATTCCTGATGCTATCAGTTATTTCAATATTATGATGTACGGGATGATTGCAATGTTTGGCTTCAACGCTGTCAGCTCCATTTTGAGAGGTTTGGGTGATAGCCGGACCCCCTTGTATTTTCTGATTATTGCCACGATATTAAATATTTTTCTTGTGATTCTTTTTGTGAAGTATTTTGGCTGGGGTATCGAAGGCTCGGCAATTGCCACAGTGATAGCCCAGGGGGTATCGTTTATTCTGAGTATCATCTACCTTAACCGTTTTCACGATATCATAAAATTTTCATTTTTAGATATTAAGTTCCACCGCGAAATATTTATGAAAAGCTTGAAGATTGGTATCCCATCGGGCTTACAGCAAACTTTTGTCGCTCTGGGCATGATGGCCTTGTTGCGATTTGTCAACGGTTTTGGTACCGACACAATAGCTGCCTATACTGTTGCCGGGCGTATTGATTCTTTTGCCATGCAGCCGGCGATGAACTTTTCTATGGCTCTTTCCACTTTTGTGGGTCAAAATATGGGGGCAAATAAAGTTGAACGGGTAAAAAAAGGGTACAGGGCTACCTTGCTGATGACAGCCATATTTTCTATCCTGATAACATTTGTTGCCATATTGTTCGGGTCGCAAATTATGTCGCTGTTTACGGATAGTGCTGAGGTGGTAAGTATTGGACATTCTTACCTGGTTATAGTATGTTCGTTTTATATTCTTTTTTCCACTATGATTACCACGCAGGGGCTAATTCGCGGGGCCGGTGATACTTTAATACCTATGTTTATTACCCTCTTGTCGCTTTGGTTGCTAAGGATTCCGCTCTCGTACGTGCTTTCGCGGGCAATCGGTTCTGATGGAATATGGTGGAGTATACCAATTGCCTGGGCTTTTGGAATGATTGCTTCCTGGATTTATTATACCAGCGGCAGGTGGAAAAATAAAGTCGTTACTCGGTCTATTCCAAAGTCGGAGGATTAATTACTTTTTCTTCTTCGCCGTTTTCGCAGGGCTCGATATGAATGTAAACCTCGATGTTTTCTACCTCGTGTTCTATGTCGTGTTCAATAAGATCGCAAAGATCATGTGATTCTTTTACGGTAATGCCTCCTGGTACTTCGAGGTGGAGGTCGACGTATTTATTGGCTCCGGCCTTGCGCGAACGCAACATATGAAAATTCATTCCGGGTTTAAGATGCTTGTTGATGGTTCCCTTTATTTTATCGATTTCATTCGCGGGCAATGGCGTGTCGAGTAGGGGATAGTAGGCTTTTTTCAGCAAAACGAATGATTCTCTCAGGATTAATAAGGCTACCAGAATGGCAACGATAGGGTCGAGTATGGCAATACCGGTAAGCCAAATCAGCAACAGACCGAAAGCTACTCCTAAAGAAGTATATACATCTGTCCTCAAATGAAGCCCGTCAGCTTCAAGGGCCACCGAATCGGTTTCTTTTCCTACCTTGTAAAGACGTTGCGAAACAACAAAATTTATCAGCGCCGAGACCCCCATTACTATTGCCCCTATTCCTAGTGATTCTGGCAGGGCGGGCTCAACGATTTTTTTAACAGCTTCAAATATAATCCAACCGGCGGCAATAAAAATTAATAATGCTTAAATTACGCCGGAGACATTCTCAAATTTTCCGTGCCCGTACTGATGATTTTTGTCGGGAGGCATGCCCGAAATACGTACCGAGAAAAATGCTATGATGGCAGCCATCAGGTCCATTCCCGAGTGTATGGCTTCCGAAATAATACTCACCGATCCGCTGATTATACCTATAGTTACCTTGAGTATTATCAGCACCGAGTTTGAGATTATTGACAAACTGGCAGTCATCACTTTTTTTCGCTGTAATGACTTGGTTTGTATTTTGTTTTTTATTAAAATCACTGTGGTGTTAGTTGGAAAATATATAAATAATAAAAAAAATTATTTTACTGCTGTAACAGAATATCCCTTTTGTTTTAGCATGTTTAACACGCCCTTTTCTCCGGGCAAATGGGCCGCCCCTACAGCGATAAAACAACTGTGGCCTTTAATTTTTTCTTCTATTTTGGGTATCCAGTTTTGGTTGCGTTTAAAAATAAAATTTTCATTGAATTCCTGGTTGGAATCTGCATACTTTACAACAAAATCATACAGTTTATCCATATCCTGTGCTTTATAAGCTGCTACCATATCCGTTAATTGTTGTTCCATTTTCACATATCCGTGAACATCCGAAACTAAAGTCCTGGCCTGCTCCTCGATGGGTGTTTCATCAATGAGTGATAGTTGGAAGTCGAGCGATTCTAGCCCATCGGATATCATCCCTCTCTTTTTTGATAATTTATAAAGTTCCTGCTCATACGACTTGATTTTTCCTGCAATGTGTTTGGCAAGTATTGAACTCATAAAAAATGGTTTCAGCCGGATATATTTTTCCAGTTTGGATTTTTTTATTCCGATGGAATCAATAACATAATTACTGAAATTTGTGTACTCATCGGGTGTAATGTAGTCCCGCAAGGTCTTGGTTTCGGGCAGGTACATTTTTTTTGCCAGTTCCAGTTGTTGCGCCAGCGGAATGTTCATATCTATTTCTGTTACAAAATACTGGCATTTATACAGACTGGATATCATGGCAGGAGTAATGAAAAAGTCCTGCTTTTTTATCATGTGAATGGTTCCGAAAATATATGATTTACTGGCGATTCCGTTACCCGATATTTCCCATAACAACGAATTTTCCTGTTGTGCGTTACCCTGTATGCCAAATGCAATTAACAGCGTAATAAGTAGTAGCTTTTTCACTAGGTATTTTTTTGCAAAAATAAAGATTTATGCAGTACTATCTTGTTTTTGTTTAAAAAGTTGCAGCAACTAATTTAACTTTCACATGGCATAACGACCAAGGAGTTTCTTATAAAACATTATTATTGAAAAGTAGTCAATTTGTACATTAAGAACATGTAACTTTGTACAGTCAAATATGTGTGTTTAAGTTGTTTTTATAGATAATTATATGCAATATAAGAATGGGATTTCCACGAGAAGTTTTTTGCTGACAAAAAATGTTATGAAAAGAATTTTTTTGGTGTGTTTTTTAGTCTTTAATTTGTTTTTTGGCACTCATGCCCAAACTACTGTTATCTCTCATGGTTATACACCGCCTGCTACCGACCAGGTGTACGGCTGGATGCTTGATATGGCCAATGCCCTTCGCAACAGGCTTGGCGATGCTGTTGTGAGGGTATATAATGCGCAAACGGGCAATTTTGATTATCTTATCGGCTCGGGAACACAGACTGTTTTAATTTTCGACTGGATGACGGCAAGCAATAACTTTCAGTCAGGTTTTAGCGAAGATGCCGGTGCCGCTTTGTTTACTTCGCTGATTCAAGGCCATCTGCAAGGAGATTTTGATATCAGTACCTTACATTTTATCGGGCACAGCCGCGGGACGGTAGTTAACAGCGAATGTGCTGAGCGCCTGCTAGTGGCTGGTTTTCCGGTGGCTCAAACCACCTCGTTGGATGCTCATGACTGGGGTGCCGTTAGTTTTTTTGATGATTATGATGTTAATCCTGCTGTGTGGCATTCCGGCGTGGAGGCATGGCAGGGTATAAGTTGGGCCGATTCTTATTATCAGGAAAACTTGGTGGAGCTTAACGGAAGGCCTGTGGAAGGCACCTATCAGGTTTTCCTGGGAACTATCGGACATAATGCTGTTTACGGTTGGTACACCGAAACCATACTGGATTCCACCCGACACGAAGGATATTATTATTCCATAAATGGTGCAGGATACAACAACAGGCCTGCCATTAGTGGAACATCTCAAATAACTTACTTTACCTTTACTCATGATGGCGTGGTAAATGGTGATTTTGAACGGGGCAATTTTATTGATGAAACATTCCCGGGATGGTCATACAACGGCGGCAGCGGAAATGCAACCATCGATGGAAACTATCTTGCATTGAAATCTTCCGGGGCATGCAACAAGATTCATAACAGGTTTTATATTCCCGACAATGCCCTGGGTATTCAGTTTGATTATCTTATTTATGAAGAAGATGATGAAAATCCTTTTCCGGAAGTGGACAGACTGGTGGTATTACTTAACAATAACCCTGCTATGAATCCAATATTGATGGATAGCAGCACGGACCAATGGACCAGTGTTTGGATGCCTGTTGTCAATGCCCGAAACAGTATCAAAACCCTGGAATTTAAACTTGTGGACGAATGTGGAGGTAGCAGCGAGATAAACTCGGAAGTGAGGATTGATAATATTAAATTAATTATCGACTCTACTGCTTCGATAAATGAGTTTGTTGCCTCCGGTTTTGAAAGCACGGTGGCGCCCAATCCATGTGTTGGCACAATGGCTGTATTATTCAACCTGCCCCAAAGCGATTATGTTACAATTAAGATTTATAACCTGATGGGTAGTGAAATGGCTGTTCTGGCCGATAATAAATATAGTGGCAGTGGCAGCCATAGAGTCATATTTGATGCAGCCAGGCTCACGGCAGGGATTTATATAGTAACTATTCGTGTCGGAAGTAATTTCAGGAATCATAAAGTGATTATTTCCGGATAAAAGCGCCGATATCCTACGGGCAAATTAATTCAATATTAATGTCTCACCTGGCAGGAAAATATGAGATGATTGCAATATACACAACCCTCGCTTATACTGATGTAGCCAACTGTATTAACCCACAAAATAAATTACATTTTGCACTATATTAAACCTGATTGTGTGAATTATTTATAAATTTGAACATTTAATAGCGTGAAGTAATCAATAAATTTAGTATAAACAATACGGAATAAGCTATTCAGGAGTAATTTGCATTATGTCTCATCAGGACGCATCGGTTAAGTTAATATTTTTTGCTTTATTAGCCAATTTGGGCATTGCCATAACCAAAACGGTTGCGGCTATTATCACCGGATCGGGCGCTATGCTGGCCGAATCGATACATAGTTTTGCCGATTGTGGCAACCAGGGCCTGCTGTTTCTGGGTTTGCGCTCTTCAAAAAAGAAACCTGACAACGAACATCCTTTGGGATACGGCAAGGAGATTTATTTTTGGTCCTTTATTGTTGCGCTGATACTCTTCAGCATGGGCGGGTTGTTTTCAATTTATGAGGGCATACATAAGATCAGTGTACACGAGGGATTGAGAAACCCTGTAATTGCCATCGTTGTTTTATTTGTCAGCATGATGCTTGAAGCTGCTTCTCTTTTTGGTTGCCTGAAGCAAATCAAAAAAGTACGAAAAGAAAAAAAACTGTGGAATTGGGTAATAAAAAGCCGTAAAAGCGAGCTGATAATTGTACTGGGCGAGGATGTAGCTGCTTTGCTGGGATTGTCTTTGGCCCTGTTGGCTGTAATACTGGCCATGATTACAGGAAACCCGGTTTACGATGCGCTGGGAAGCATCGGTATTGGTGTTTTGCTGGTTGTCATTTCTTTTTTTCTGGCCTTTAAAGTTAAAAGTCTGCTCATTGGGCAAAGCACCGAGGATGATGTACGTGAAGAGATAAAACTTTTTCTGGAATCAAGACCGGAAATTGAGAAGATTTATAATATGATAACTATACAGTTAGGGCCGGACATTATGGTTTCCGTGAAAGTGAAAATGGCTCAGACAAGGTCTCTTAGTCAAATGATTCAGGATATAAACAACTGCGAAAAGGAGCTTAAAAAACAATTTGAGGCCATCCGTTGGGTGTTTTTCGAACCCGATAATAAGGAATGATTTTTTGATGAAGGCATTGTGAACAGTAACACACGGCTGATGATTTATACGTTGAAAGGGGAAAGTTGTCCTCAAGGCGGTTGTTGACACTAGTCAAAGAAATTCTGTCCAAAAATTTAACAAAGTGTTGTTTATTATTAATAATTTTCTTGCATTCATTGTGTCAATAATTAAAATATATTTGACCTTTTTAATAGCTATCATGAAATGTGTATATAAACCGGTCATATTTTTCTTGCTATTTTTCTGCATATTGTCCTGCAATCGATCAAAAGATACGAAAGAAACCAGGACGGTATTCCGTTACAACGAGTCGGCAGGAATAAGTACTTTGGATCCGGCATTTGCCAAGGATCAGGCGCATATTTGGGTGTGCAATCAACTATATAATGGGCTGGTGCAGCCCGATGATTCCATGTTTGTCAAACCTTGTATTGCAAAATCCTGGGCTGTAACTGCCGACGGACTTGTGTATACCTTTGTTTTGCGCGATGATGTGTATTTTCATGATGACGCTGTTTTTCCTGACAGTAAAGGACGGCGGGTGGTGGCTTCGGACTTTGTATATAGTTTTGGCCGTATTGCCGATGATAAGCTGGCCTCGCCGGGAGCATGGATATTTAATGATGTGGCGCGCGAATCTTCGGGCAGGGTATGTTTTTCAGCGCCTTCCGATACGGTATTTGTGGTAAGATTGGAACAGCCTTTTCCACCTTTTTTAAGTATGCTTCAAATGCCCTATTGTGCTGTGGTGCCGCGTGAAGCTGTGGAGCATTACGGCAAAGATTTTCGTTCTCATGCGGTGGGGACCGGTCCTTTTAAACTCAAACTCTGGATGGAAAACCAGCGGCTGATTTTAACCAAAAACGATAATTATTTTGAGAAAGAAAACGGCCGGAGATTACCTTACCTCGATGCGGTGTCGGTTTCTTTTGTGGTGGACAAACAATCGGCTTTTCTCGAATTTATCAGAGGAAACCTTGATTTTATGTCAGGTTTGGCTCCGAGTTATATCGATGAACTTATCACCAAACAAGGCGAGTTGAATGAAAAGTACAAAAGCCGTATCAATTTGTGCAAACAACCTTACCTCAATACCGAGTATTTAGGTTTTCTTGTGGATGAATCCCTGCCTGAAAATAAAAATAATCCGCTGTTAAACTGTAAAGTCAGGCAGGCAATAAATTATGGCCTCGACCGCAAAAAGATGATCAAATATCTGCGGAACAGCCTGGGCACGCCCGGTATTTATGGGATGGTTCCGGTGGGTATGCCTTACCACGATACGGCTCAAATAAAAGGATATTCCTATGATCCTGATAAGGCGAGGTCGCTGCTTGCTGAAGCGGGTTTCCCTAATGGGAAAAATCTACCTGAAATAACTTTGTCAACCACGGCATCCTATCTTGACCTGTGCGAATACCTGCAACACCAGTTGGGCGAAATTGGAATAAAAATCAAAGTGGATGTAAATCCACCTGCCACTCTTCGTGAGATGATTGCCAAATCGAAGATGAGTTTCTTCAGGGCTTCTTGGATAGCCGATTATCCTGATATGGAAAATTACCTTGCCTTATTTTATTCTAAAAACTTTTGTCCCAAAGGTCCCAACTACACTCATTTCTCCAACCCTGAATACGACAAGCTTTTTGAAGAGGCGCGCAGCACTGTCAACGACAGCCTCAGAGGTGTTCTTTATACCAAAATGGATAATATTATCATGGAGGAGGCTCCGGTGCTGATTTTATATTACGATATGGTACTTCGGTTCACTCAAAAAAGCATCAGCGGACTCGGAAGTAATCCTATGAATTTGCTTACCTTGAAGAGAGTGAAGAAAGGGAAGTAGGGGATGGTTTGCAGTTGATTAGATTAATAGTCAAATAATTAGTGGTAAAATAGTTAATTAGGCTGGTTGGCAAAGGGCGCTTCAGCAGGTTTTTATTAAAAAAATTATCTTTATATTTCGTATTCGACAGCTTTTTCGGCAATGACTATATTTGAAAAACGGTTTTCTTCTAAAATTTTTTTGTAGGCCGTTAATGATTCCTCTTCACCATGAACAAGAAACATCTTTTGTATCTGTTTTTTATCCTGACAACTTAGATATACAATCATTTCGGCATAATCACCATGAGCACTGAATTCTTCCAGTGTCTCAATTTCGGCTTTTACGGGGTAGATGTTGCCGTGAATGGAAACTTCCTTGTCGCCGCGTTTTATTTTGGCTCCCAAAGTTTTTGGCTCGCAGTAGCCAACAATCAAAATGGTGTTATCCGGGTTTGAAATATTGTTTGCCAGATGGTGCTTGATCCGTCCGGCTTCCATCATCCCCGAGGAAGAAATGATAATGCAGGGCTCTTTTAATTGGTTAATCTTTTTTGAATCTTCAATGGCCTGAACATATGTCAGTTCATTGAACCCAAACGGATCAGGGTCTTTTTCGAGGCTTTGTATTATGTTCTGGTTGAAACATTCGGGATGCATCCGGTAAATATTGGTGGCATTCACCGATAAAGGACTATCCACAAAAGTTTTTACTTTGGGCAGTTTGCCTTCGTTTACCAGTTGGTTAAGGGCATACACCACTTCCTGTGTGCGTCCCACGCTGAACGAAGGTATGATGAGTTTGCCTTTTTTATGCAGACAGGTTTTGTTAACTATTTTAAGAAGTTTGTCCTGAGCTTCTTTTCTTATACCATGCAGCCTGTTGCCATAGGTAGATTCGGTAACGATGATATCGGCCTGAGGAAAGGGCTGCGGAGTTTTGATGATGCTGTTTGTTTGCCTGCCAATATCGCCCGTAAAACAAAAGTTGATGATACGTCCGTCTTCTTTTATTTTCAGATTCACGGCGGCACTGCCCAGGATGTGCCCGGAATCAGTAAAAGTAAGGGAGATATTGTCGGCAACTTTGAATTTTTGCCCGTATGAAATGCTGACAAAATAGTTCATACACTGTTGGGCATCGCTGGCTGTATAGATAGGTTCTACGGGGGGCAGGTTGTTACGGGCCAGTTTTTTATTGAATGTCCTGGTGTCCAACTCCTGTATTCTGCCAGAATCTTGTAGCATAACAGCGCATAGGTCGCGTGTGGCATGGGTGCAGATAATCATTCCTTCGAAACCGTTTTTAACCAGGTAGGGCAACAACCCGGAGTGATCTATATGAGCGTGCGAAAGAATTACGTAATCAATGTCAGGAGGGTTGAATCCTAACGAACGGTTCATCTGGTCTGTTTCAAGGCCTTTACCCTGAAACATGCCACAATCCAACAGGATTTTTTTGCCGTCGTTAGTTGTTATCAGGTGTTTGCTTCCGGTTACTTCTTTGGCGGCTCCATAGAAAGTTATTTTCATATATTTAGTGTTTTATTGGCAAAGGTAACGAATAAAAAAAACCCGATATTGTGTATCGGGTTTTTTTATTAAGAAACAGAAGTGTTATTTAACGATAACTTTTTTGGTTATCCTTTCGCTGCCTGCCTGAATTGTGAAGAAATAAATTCCTGAATTCAGGTTACTCACGTTAACAACTAATTTTTGATTTCCTGAAGCAAGATTTCCGTATGTATTGGTGAAAACGGTTTGTCCAACGAGGTTGGTAACGGTTAAATTAACATTTGAACTCTTGGTCAGATTTATGTCAATATAAGAATATTCATCAGCAGGATTAGGATAGATGTTCATGGTAACAGCGGTGTTATTTTCTTTTACGCCGGCAAAATCACTTTTGGGGAATGCAATATAATAAATGCTGTTGTCGCCATAAGCAGTTTTATCGCCTCTGACAGCCAGGCCAGCGATAGGGTCGGCCTGATATAAAATGTGCAGGTTGTCGTCGCTGGTTTGCGATAAAGAACCAAACACACATTCATCATAATCGTGCATAATGTCGGATGTCAGGTCGATGCCATCAGCCCATACGCCACCATCTAATTTTGTTACAAACAAATGTCTAAGTAGTTTGGTGCTGGTAGCGTCGATTTTGTCTTCGCGCAATTGTGAGTAGGTAACATAAACTACATTGCCATCAACAAGAACTTGCGGGAAACTGGTTGCCGATGCAAAATATTTTCCAAAAGGCAGTTCGTTTGCTGGAGGGGTGGGGTAGTTTATTGTAGTGTCGCCATTAT
>DAOOWO010000016.1:0-14512 GCA_035371225.1 Bacteroidales bacterium
ATCGTCAAACGATATAAACACTGATAACCATGGAAAAGAGAAGACATTTCAAGACCTTTCACGTCGCCGGATTTACTTACTGGGATGGATGCATCGTGTTCAACGATTTAAAAATCGGTACGGAATTAACCATGAAACGGGAGGAAGACAATAAGTTCGACCCCTACGCTGTTGCCATTTACTTCAATGAGCACAAGCTGGGTTTTGTCCCGAGGGATTCCAATAAAGAGATCGACAAATTTCTGGAACAGGGATACGACGATATCTTTGAAGTGCGGATCAACCGGCTTGCACCCGATGAACACCCCGAAAACCAGGTGCATGTGATTGTATTTCTAAAGGCTAATGAACTTCCCGGATAAGAGGTGGATTATTATGACATTGACCGGCTTTATCATTTCCCTTGTGGCCGTCATGGTATTATCCCGCATGTCCGGTGGCTTTTTTTTGAGTTTTTTATCACTCCTGAAATATGTGTTGTTAATAGTGTTGCTGCCTTTGTGGGTAATCCTTTTTATCTTATATTTTATTCTGATAATATTCAGTAAAGAAAAAGCAAATGAAGGCTGCGGATAAAAATTCATTAAAAGAACTGATGAATCCCATAGTAAAATTCAGCAGGAGAATTGTTAAGCTAAAATCTTTTACACAACAAAAAACAGATCTGATGACCAAGATAATGGCAGCTTGACCATTCCGGAGCAAACTATGCCACGATTCCGGAGCAAAGTATGCCACTTTAGGGGATTCAAAGTTTGTTTTAGCAATGGAATGGAAAGCCGGAAAATAATAAATTATGAACTTTGCTTACAGGCAAACGCGCACGTCCGAGGGTTTCCCTATCCTATTCTTTAACAAATTTTCTCACTATTATGCCTTCGGGAGTGTTGAACTTTATAAAATACATTCCTTTTGCAAGGCTGCCGATTTCAAGTTGATTGCCACAGAGTTGTTTTGCGAGCAACACTTTACCACTCACATTGTAGATCAAAACCTGCGATATAGCCGGAACACCATCAATGTATAAGGTATTGCTTACCGGGTTGGGGTAAATAATAACAGGAACTTCCCTGCTATCGTCATTCACGCCTGTGGTGAGGATGCTTATTACATTTGACGTGTCTGAAGTGCACCCGTTTATATCCGTAATAGCATAATAATCGCCATTTGCTACCGGCAAATAATCCTGATTTGTAGCGCCGGCAATCAGCCCGTTTTGATCATACCATTGATAACTGCCGGCAGCCGTGCAATGTAAGGTGTATCCGTTTAAGGTAATCACAGGAGCAAAAGAGGAACACAAACCATAGGTAACAAAATAATTATGAGATGTTTCATTAATATTAGTATACGATCCTCCAACATATAAAGTGTTATCAAAATAAGATATTGCATTTACGTTATTATTCGCATTTGGATTCCAAAGGGTTGCAAATCCGGTGGTTTTATCAATTTCAACAATCCTGTTCCTGGTTTGTCCTCCAATACTTGTAAACTTACCGCCTGCAAAGATACCGGATCCTGCCTGAGCTATTGTTTTTACGGTGTCGTTGGCATTCGGATCCCATGTTGTTGATAATCCTGTAAATTCATTCAATGCAGCAATATGATTTTTGGTCTGCCCACCAATGCTGGTAAAACCACCGCCCGCATAAATTGTTGTATCGCTTTGCATAATAGTAAAAACCACTCCATTTGAATTGGGATTCCATGAGGTTGCCAGGCCTGTACCCGTATCAATGGCGGCAATCCTGTTTCTCAACTGGCCTCCGATTAAAATGAATGCGCCGCCTGCATAAACAGACGAACCAGATACGGTAATTGAATTAACCGTACTGTTGGCGCTTGGGTTCCATGCCGTAGAAAGCCCTGTAACAGCATCCAGTGCGGCAATACAATTTCTTGTCTGCCCTCCTATTGTGGTAAAAGCGCCACCTGCATATACGTTGTTCCCGGCAGCAAAAAGTGAGTTGACATTACCTCCTGAGGCATTCGGATTCCAGGTGTCAACCAGGCCGCTTGCCGTATTTAATGCCCCAATTTTATTCCGTGTAACTCCGCCGATTGTTGAAATGGAACCACCAACATATACCAGCGGGTTTTTTACAGCAACAGCATATATATTCCCCGCAATAATAGCCGGTTTCCATGAGGTGAGCTTGCCGGTCAGGGCATTAATGGAAGCAATTTTTGAACGCGGCTGACAACCGGAAGATAAAAAAGAACCCCCGGCATAAACCGATGAACCATCAGCGCCAAGGGTGTTGGTAACATTTCCACTATTAGGATTCCATGCTGTAAGGTCAAGCGTGTTCAGTTTATAAGCTGCGCAACCATTTCGGGGCAGACTATTTACTGAAGTAAAACTTCCTCCTACATAAAGAGTCCCGTTACTAATAGCCATTGAATACACACTGCCACTAATTCCCGGATCCCAGTTATACGGCGTACTGCTATAATAATAATAAGCCATGATTCCTGCATGTACGGTACCCATTTGCATGTAAATATTCCCACCCACGTAAATAGTTGATCCGTAATACAGCAGTGAATAAACACAACCCTGGCCCCAATCACCACCCAATTGCATCGTGTTAATTTTCGGATTCCAACTAGTGGCTAAACCCGTGGCGATATCTATAGCTGCTGCACGTAATCTTGTTTGCCCGCCGATAACCGTAAAATTCCCCCCGGCATATAACACCCCATTTCCAAATTCCAGGGCATACACAGCACTGTTTGCACTTGGATTCCATGCTGCAGCAATTCCGAAAGTAGAGTCCAGGGCAGCAATACGATTTCTGTTCATCTGACCAATATTTGTAAAAGAACCTCCCACATAAATTGTTGATCCGTTAACTTCTATAGCGTTGACCGCCCCATTTGCATTAGGATCCCATGCAGTAACCAAGCCGGTGGCGGCATCGATAGCTGCAATTCTGTTTCTGGTCTGGCCTCCGGCGCTGGTAAAAAGGCCGCCAATGTAAATTATTGATCCGCCTTTGGCCATGGCTGAGATGGTACTGTCAGCACCCGGATTCCACGGGGTAACAAGTCCGGAACTATTGATATGGGCCAGCCTGTTTCGCATACTATCACCCACTTGTGTGAATGTTCCGCCAATATACCAGCCGCCACTGCCATCCGAAACACTTGCCAATACACTTCCGTTGGGTTTGGGATAGCCAAAATCACTGCTGCCATCAGCGGTATCTATTTTTGCAAAATAGGGAGTCCTGCAATAAACATTTGAGAACCCGCCGCCCAGGTATATCAGGTTATTAACAGTGTCTTTTGCTATGGAATTTATTGGACCATCAGTGTCATAATAATCATTGACCATTGCAGGGGTTTGACTATATATTTGGATGCTCAACTGCATCATCAAAAACAAAACAAGATAAATTTTTTTCATAAAAATAATTTAATAAAATGAATTTAAAACGGCCAACAAATGTATTATATTTGATTCATAAAATATTATTATAAGGCAAAAAAAATAACCACTCACAATCAGCAATATACACAACCTGATGGGCCGCTATTGCGGATGCAATTCTTCTTTTCCTGCACGATATTCAACTCAAGGGGGCATTTAGGCAGGTTCGCGAGCACAAACGCATGATTTTTGGTTAACAGAAAATTTCTTACAAATAAAACATACAGATAATTAAAATTTATGTGTTTTTATGTTTTGAAATTAAAGGGGATTTTATAAATATGATAGTAAAAATGGACGGTATGGATTAGCACAAACGTTAGCGGATATCTTTTTTATACCGGAGATATTATAAATTTATGTAATACAGTGTGTTGTAAAAACGGTATCAGTAGTACAAAAAAGCAGAGGATTGGACATCTAAATGACTATTTATTATAAGTTTTGGTCATTACGATATTATATACTACTTTTGTGAAAAAAATGTTTACACGAACAATTGAAAATACAATAAGAGAAAAATTTAAAAGCGGCAAAGCTATAATCGTAGTGGGCGCAAGACAAGTAGGCAAAACAACTCTATTAAAAGAAATTCTATCGGATGAGGAGTTTTTGTTTCTTGACGCAGATGACCCATCAACCAGAAGTCTTCTTCAAAATCCGACGACAGAACAAATAAGAACATTTCTTGGAGATTATAAATACGTATTTCTCGATGAAGCTCAAAGAATCCCGGGAATTGGATTAACCTTAAAAATAATTACTGACCAATTTAAAAATGTTCAATTATTTGTTAGTGGTTCTTCATCTTTTGACTTAGGTAATGCACTTAACGAACCATTGACTGGCAGAAAATGGGAATACGAGTTATTTCCAATTTCCTGGGAGGAATACGAAAATAAAATTGGATTTATCAAAGCAGAACAACAAATAGAAAATAGATTGTTGTATGGGTTTTATCCGGAAGTAATTAATAATCAAGGCAAAGAACGAGAAACCTTAAAAAACCTTGTAACCAGCTATTTATATAGAGATATTCTGGCATTTTCAGATATTAGAAAACCTGAAGTTCTTGACCAGCTAGTACAAGCTTTAGCTTTACAAATGGGAAGTGAGGTTAATTACAACGAATTATCTCAACTCATAGGTGTGAATAAAATTACAATACAGAATTACATTGATATTTTAGAAAAAGGTTACATCGTTTTTCGACTTAATAGTTTTAGCCGAAACTTAAGGAATGAAATTAAACAAAATCGTAAAATTTACTTTTACGATAATGGTATTCGAAATATGATTATTGGTGATTTTAAACCCTTAAACCTAAGACTTGACAAGGGAGCTTTATGGGAAAACTTTCTTGTGTCGGAAAGACTAAAACAAAATAGGTACAAAGACACATTTGCGAGAATGTTTTTTTGGAGAACACAGCAACAGCAGGAAATTGATTTTGTAGAAGAAAAAGAAGCAAAAATCACGGCATTTGAGTTTAAATGGAAGGATAAAAAAACAAAATTTCCTAAGAAATTCTTAGATGCCTATGACGCAAATGGACTTGTAATTGACAGAGATAATTTTAGGGATTTTGTAAAAATAAAAAAATAAATGCCAGTGCATAACACATAGAGCGATAGCCCAAAAGCTCCGCCGCCGCGGCGGAACAAAAAACCCGATAAATCCTAATGTTTGCCGGGCTTTTTGGTCTATCACCTGTCCAGATGTACTATTATAACGGGATAAATTCAGCGACGCCGGCATTACTTATTTTACGTAGGGGATAAGATAGCCGGTTTTTCCAGGTTTGTTATAGCGATGAAACCATTGCGGGGTTAGTTTAAATGATTTTTAAAAAATTTACAACAATGGAACCCTTTATTTTATTAGCTTTGCGATGGTTGATTGAGACGTTTGAAGTTGTTTATAACGAAGAAAACGGTGTTTTCAAACAACCACTAAAATATTCTGAAACAAAAACTGTACACTCCTCCCCAAAATGAAAATCCCCCAATATTTTAAAAATATCGCCAGCCTTTCTGCTGAGTCTGAAAAATCCGTTATTACTGCCTTTAAGCGGGAAGAATTACCCAAAGGGCATTTTTTATTTCAACAGGAAGATATTTGCCGTCACATTTATTTCATTGAACAAGGCTTTGCCCGTACCTATAACATTTCCGACAGCGGGCGCGAGATCACCAACTGGTTTTTTCCCGAAAACTCCTTCCTGACGGCGATAAACAGCTTTTACAACAGCTCGCCGGCACGCGATTTTTGTATCCTTACCGAAGACTCCGTAGTTTATTCCATGACGTATTCCGATTTTAAACGGATACTGGATGATCAGCCGGAGCTGGCTCGGTTTTGTTTTGCCGTTTTGTTTGAGCTGGCAAAGCAGATGACCGAATACATCAACAGTAGCAAATTTCAAACGGCCGAAGATCGTTACTTAGAGCTTGTCAAAACGCATCCTGCGATACTCCGGCGTGCTTCCCTTGGCCAAATTGCCTCTTTTCTCGGCATTACCCAGGAAACCCTCAGCAGAATAAGAGCAAAAAAATAAAATTTTCATTTTTTGATTTTCGTCAAAAACAAAGCCTTGGTTTTGACAGAATTTTGCATCCCCAAAATGGATGCATGAATGTCTGAAAACCGAATCATAAACAAAAAAAATAAAACCGGTAATGATGCTCATTATGTGCTGATAGCCGATGAAACCGGTATTGCTGTTGCTTTTAACCGGCTCAAAAAAAACCTGGCCGATCACTCTTTTGGCTGCATCACCTTGGTTTATGCCCTCCTCAATGATGTTGCCAATCCTTTATATAAAGCAGAATTGCAAAGCCTCGAAAAACGATTTTCAAACTCGTTGGAGGTGTTTATAATTTCTCATGAAGAAAAAGCCTCCATCATGAAGGCGAAAATCCAAAAATCGATAGAGGTGATCATAAACAGCAACATCAATACCGTCATGCAGTTTTATGCCGGCGGCAATGCCGAAATGGTCGAGCAGGTAAAAAAATTATTATGCTTCCTCGGGATTAAAGAAACACAAATAACAACAGAATATTTCAACTAATAAAAAATACCTTTTGAATGTTAAACTTAAAAATCATGAAAAAAAATAATTTAAAAATATGTGCGCTTCTGATGTTGTCGTGCCTGTTTTTATCATCCTGCCAGAAAGAAGGGGTTAAAGTTTTTAAAGGTGATTATACTTACAAAACATCCGGCAAAATAACCGTCAGCATTGGCGGAATTCCCAATCCGGTGAAATTGCTGAACCAAACAGGACAAATGGATATCATTGACATTGGTGAAGACGATAGGGTAATGGTGGTAAAAACTTCCTTAACCGGTAATGTCACCAGCGGCTATGCCACCATTGACGGTGATCAGATTACCTTCGACCCGGTAACATCTACGGAAACAATTATCCTGCTTGTTGAAAACGGTACTGCCACTATCACCAGCCATGCAAGCGGAAAAATTTATGATGAAAAAACGATCATCATCAACGAAACGTATGATGGCATTTTTGGAGGGCAGGGATCCTACCTGAATGTGACAGGAACTATAAGCGGCGACAGCATCCTGACGGTTGCCGAAAGAAATGAAGATGACTGAAAAATGAGTGATTAAACACCCCGGTTATCATAGATTATCACGGTATAATAATCAAGTTAATTCCTTTTTAAAAAAAGAAATCATGATAAGAAAAAAGGCACTATTTGCCCTTCTCTCCACCGCGTTCCTGTTCACCGGTTGCGGAAACAACGATAAGCCTTTCGAAAAAGCCGCCATCCCTGTAAAAACATTGGTGATGGAGCAAACCACCACAGGCGCCGACAACAATTACGTTGGCACTATTGTAGAGTCGTTTGGCACCACCCTCAGCTTTGAAACGGCCGGTAATGTGGAACGTGTATTAGTTAAAGAAGGCCAAAGAGTCAGCAAGGGTCAATTGCTGGCAACGTTAAATGAAAGCAATGCACAAAACGCCTATAATGTCGCAAAAGCAACGCTCGAAAAAGCTCAGGACGGTTACAACCGCGCGGAACAGCTCTACAAAAACAAAAGCCTCTCAGAAATAAAGTGGGTCGAAATACAAACGGCTGTCATTCAGGCACAATCGCTGGCCGATATCGCCAAAAAGAATTTGCAGGATTGCAAGATGCATGCACCTATCTCAGGTGTTGTCAGCTCACTCACAATTGAGCAAGGCATGAATGTGATTCCTTTTCAATCCGTTATTAAAGTTGTTGACATTGAAAAATTAAATGTCAACGTCAGCATCCCTGAAAATGAAATCGCTTCAGTCAATATCGGACAAAAGGCCGCGGTAACCGTGTCGGCATTAGGCAATGCTACCTATAGCGGAACCATTACGGAGCGAGGTGTGGAGGCTGATATCCTTTCGCATTGTTACGATATAAAGATAGAATTGAATAATCCCGAAAAGAAACTTCTTCCGGGCATGGTCTGCAAAGTTCAGATTGAATCTGCCGACACATCGCAACGGGCATTTCAGGTTCCGGTAAATACCATACAGATTTCAAACGATGGGAAACGGTACCTGTGGGTTGTCATGGATGGAAAAGCACAGCGAAAGTTTGTCACCATCGGGAAGTTGTGTAATAAAAATGTCATCATTGAATCCGGTATAAAAGAAGGAGACATAGTCATTGCCGAAGGCTGGCAGAAAGTGAGTGAAGGAAGCCCGGTGAAATGCCAGCAATGATTTCCGGATATGAAATAATATATGCGCGGTTTTGAAAATTTGAAGTATTAAAATGAAAAAGAACAATCAAGGGATCATTGAATCAATGATGAAACACTACAGTATCGTGTGGTTGATTGTAGTGATTTTTGTTGGTTTTGGAATTTTCGGCCTGATCAATATGAACAAACAGGAATTTCCGGAATTCACGATACGCCAGGGCGTTGTGGCGGCTGTTTATCCCGGGGCCACACCGGAAGAAGTCGAACAACAACTGACCAAGCCACTGGAAAATTTCCTTTTCACCTACCAGGAAATTGATAAAAAGAATACCTATTCCTATTCCCGCGACGGGATGGTGTTCGTTTTTGTGGAATTGAGCAAAAATGTACACGATAAAGATGAGGTCTGGTCAAAAATAAAGCACGGGCTAAAAGATTTTAAGATGCAGTTGCCGTCAGGGGTGCTTGCCATAGTGGTGAATGATGATTTCGGGAACACCTCTTCGTTGCTGATCACCATGGAGTCGAAAGATAAGAACTACCGGGAACTGGAAAAATACATGGACCAGTTATGCAGTAAGTTGCGCACGGTGGATGCCGTGGGAAATATCAAAGTGTTTGGCAAACAGAAAGAAGAGATCGGGGTGTATATTGAACAGGAAAAATTAGCTTCCTACGGCATCAGCTCAAAAACACTTATGCTGAACTTGTATTCTCAGGGTTTTTTGAGTATGGGCGGCAGCCTCGAAAACAACGACATGCATATCCCGATTCATATCAATACGCCTTTTACTTCTGAAAAAGAGGTGGCAGAGCAAATTGTGTATACCGATCCTGACGGGAACGTGATCCGCCTGAAAGACATCGCCAGAATAGAAAGAGAATACGAAAAGCCCGACAGTTACATCAACAAGAATGGTGAGGAGGCCCTGGTATTGTCGGTAGAGATGCAGTCGGGCAATAACATTGTGAAGTTCGGTAAAAACGTGGAAACCGTGTTGGAAGATTTTCAGAAAACACTTCCCGAAAGTATTTCATTATACCGGATCACCGACTTGCCTAAAGTGGTAAGTACTTCCGTCAGTACGTTTATGCGCGACCTGGTGTTTGCTATTCTGGTTGTTATCTTAGTCATGCTGATGTTGTTCCCTGTCAGGTCCGCATTGGTGGCGGCATCAGGCATTCCCATCGCTATTGCCATCACCTGGGCGTTTATGTATGCCTGCGGTATGGAACTGAACACGGTAACGCTGGCGGCATTGATTGTGGTGCTTGGGATGATCGTCGATAATTCCATTGTGGTAATTGATGGTTATATCGACAACCTGGAACACGGTTTTTCACGCTGGCACTCGGCCATAAAAAGTGCAAAAGACTATTTTCAGCCGCTGCTCATCGCCACGCTGGCCATGAGCGCCGCATTCTTCCCGTTTATGTTCACACTTACCGGGCCTTTGCACGATTTTATCAAACACTTTCCCTGGACATTTGGCTTTGCACTTGGTATCTCTCTGGTCATCGCCATGCTGATGACGCCTTTTCTGGAATACCGTTTCATCAAACGGCCAAGGTCGAATGCAAAACTTTCTATGGCCATAAAAGCCCAAAACAAATTCTTTGCAGGATTGCAGGGTGGTTATGAATGGTTGCTGGTGCGATGTTTCAGGCATCCGGTTAAGACTATCGCTGTTGGGGTGCTGGCTATTTTGATATCGGTGGTCATGTTTCTGTTTACACCGGTACAGATGATGCCAGTAGCCGAACGCGATTGTTTTGCGGTTGAAATCCACCTGCCTGCCGGAAGTTCGCTGGATCAGACACAAATTGTGAGCGACAGCATGCAGCAAATATTAATGAAAGATTCACGCGTTGAATCGGTAACCGCTTTTGTCGGCAGCAGCTCTCCGCGATTTATGGCGACCTATGCGCCAAACCTGCCCGGTAAAAATTTTGCGCAGTTTATTGTCAATACCAATTCAAATAAAGAAACGGAAGATTTGCTCCGGGATTATTCTGAAAAATATGCAAACTATTTTCCCAACGCCATCATTCGCTTTAAACAAATCAATTACCAGGTGGCCCGGAATCCTATTGAAGTCCGTTTTACCGGCGACGATATCGAACAACTGCGCAAAGAATCTGACAAGCTGGTGGCATATATGCATACCCTTGATGGCGAGCTTTCGTGGATACATACCGATTTTGACGGCTACCAGCCCTGTACAAAAATTGATCTGGATCAGGTAGAAGCCAGCCGCCTGGGAATCACAAAATCAATGCTGGCCATCGACCTTGCTTCCAGCTTCAACGGCATGCCGCTCACCACGCTGTGGGAAGGTGATTATGCCGTTCCTGTAAAACTCAAAAGAGACCGCAAAAGCAGCGAAACCGATTTTCAGTCGCTCGAAAACGAAATTATCCCGACACTGATTCCCGGCGTCTGGGTGCCGTTGCGCCAGGTGGCACGCATCACTCCCGACTGGCAACCAATACAGATTGTCCGGCGAAACGGCGTGCATAGTCTTACCGTTTCCTGCGACCTGAAATATGGCGGAAGCGAACCCAAAAGCATGGCAAAAATCAAAAAATTCATGGATAAGACCATTGTTCCGCAGTTGCCCGGTGATATCAAGGTTTCATATGGCGGGCTGGAAGATACCAACAAAGCGCTTATCCCCGAAATTGTTGCAGGGCTTTGCATTGCCATCATGATCATTTTCTTTTTTCTGTTATTTGCATTCAAAAAGATCAGTATATCCATTCTGGCTATTGCCTCCACTTCGTTTAGTTTGCTGGGTGCCATCATCGGGATCTGGATTTTCGGGATCGATTTCGGCATCACCTCTGTCCTTGGCGTGGTCAGCCTGATCGGCATCATTGTCCGTAACGCCATCATCATGTTTGAGTATGCGGAGAAATTAAGGACTCAGCAGGGTTACAGCGCCCGGGAAGCCGGCCTGGAAGCAGGAAAACGCCGTATGCGGCCAATTTTCCTTACCTCTGCTGCAGCCGCTGTTGGCGTTATTCCAATGATTATTAGTAAAAGTACCTTATGGATGCCAATGGGAATCGTGATCAGTTTCGGAATGCTTTTCTCAGTTGTTCTGGTGGTAACTATCTTGCCGGTTGTTTACTGGCAGGTTTATAAAAATGTAAAAGTAAAAAAGTCCTATGCACATTAAGAACACAAGTAATTAAGACAATGAAAGCAGGTAGAAATTTTATCAGACCTAAGTTTTTTTAAGAGCATAAAATGAAAAAAATAATCATCACCATAATAGCCCTGTTTGTCATCCTTCCCGTCGATGCGCAGTATTCGCTGGACAGTTGTAAGAAAATGGCTATTCTAAACAATGCGAAGGTAAAAAATGCCTTGCTGGAGGTGGATGCTGCCGGGCAGACGAAAAAAGCGGCTTTCACCAAATATTTTCCGGAAATCAGCGCAACAGGGAACGCCTTCAAGTCGAATAAATCATTTATTGATATGGATTTAAACGATGTCGATCTGAATGTAACATTTGAAGATCAAAGGCTCAACGACATTTTACAAACGCTTTATTATAACTATGGGGACTATCTGCCCGATGCCACCGTCAATACGCAAATGATGGACAAAGGAATCGTGGGCGGCGTTACCGCTGTACAGCCTGTTTTTGCCGGGGGACGGATTGTGAAAGGAAATCAACTGGCGAAATTAGGTGTTGAAGCATCGCACTACAAATACAATATTGCCGAAGACGAAGTGCTTCTTAAAACCGAAGAAAGTTACTGGCTCATTATTTCCCTGAAGGAAAAACTCAGAACCCTTGCAAGCGCCGAAAAGCTGCTGGATACCCTGTACAAAGATGTAAGCGGAGCACTGGAATCGGGAATAATCATCCAAAACGACCTGTTGAAAGTCAAGTTAAAACAAAATGAACTTCGCTCCAACCGTCTAAAATTAGAGAACGGGATAAAATTGGCCACCATGGGATTGTGCCAGTATATCGGGCTGTCGTCACAGGAGCAACTACAACTCACCGATTCCATAGATTTTGACAAGGATATTCCCGCTCCTTGGCCTTATAAAACTGCTCATGACGAAGCACTAAAAAACCGGAATGAGTATAAATTACTTACTCTTAGTGTTGAAGCAGAGCGCTTAAAAAAGCAAATGCTGGTAGGCGAAACATTGCCTCAGGTGGGTGTTGGCGCCGGCTACCTGTACAACAACCTGATGGGAAAAAACAATACTAACGGTGTGGTATTCGCAACGGTTGCGGTACCGCTTTCGGGGTGGTGGGAAGCAAGCTATGATATTAAGAAACAGAAAATTCAGCAACAGATAGCTGAAAACAACCGTGAGGATAAAAACGAGTTGCTCCTCCTTCAGATGCAACAGGCATGGAACAGCGTTGAAGAGGCCTATAACCAGATACTGCTGGCCAAAGAAGCCATGGACGAAGCGAACCAAAACCTGAAAGTGACCACCGACTACTATCGCTCCGGGATGAAAACTATTTCTGAAGTATTGGAAGCTCAGACACTTCTACAGCAAGCCCGTAACCAATACACGGACCAGGCTATCCAATACAGAATCAGGCTGACTTCGTATTTGCAGATGGTGAAAAAGTAATTTTCTGAGTCAAAACAGGTACGTCAAACTCTTGTATTGTTCAAGTTTATTATTGTTTTACAAGTTTGTAGAATCTGTTTAGATGTGCTGACTCAAATTTCACCAGGTAAACACCCGAAGAAAAAGCAGCAGTTTCTATAACCTTGTAGCCGGTCATTTGCCCAGAATAAACACACCGTCCCATAAAATCCATAATAGAAATTTTCACTGTTTCTTTATTGCCTTTAATTTCAAAGACTACAAAATCAGAAACAGGATTAGGGTAAACATTAACGCCTCCTGTTTTATCAAAAAGCTGGGTATTAACATTTATTATTTGAATAGTGTCTGACGGGTCAGAAGCGCAACCATCAATAGTTACAATGACAAAATAATTTCCGTTTACTGTAACCACATAATCCTGATCTGTTGCATTTAAAATTATCCCTGTCTGGTCATACCACTGATTCCCGGTTTGGGAACTGGAATGCAGAACATTCATATTTATTGATACCGTAGGTTTTTCCGGTTTTTCATATACAACCACTGGAAGAATCGATAGCGTTCCGGCGCCGCATCCGTTCACACCCTGAACGGTAAGGTCTCCCGAAACGGCTGTTAATCCAAAATCAACCGTGATGCTGTTTGTCGTACTGCTCCCTGATGCACCGGAAGGCAGTGTCCAGTTGTAGGAGGTCGCATCCGGAATAGAAGCAACCGAATAAATGACTTCATTCTGGCCCTGGCATACGGTAGCAACTCCGGAAATTGTGCCCGCTGCGGCTGGCAAAGGATTCACTGTAATGTTTAAACTGGAGGAAGAACCCTCGCCACAGTAATTTGAACCAAGTACCGTAATAGTCCCTGAAGATGCTGACACACCGTAATCCACGGAGATGCTGTTGCTGGAACTGCTTCCTGTGGCGCCCGATGGTAACGTCCATAAATAAGTAGTAGTACCAGGAATAGAAGGAACTGTATAAGTCACAGAATTCTGTCCCTGGCATACATTGGCTGAGCCTGCAATGATCCCGGCAGCTTCCGGAATGGCGCTTACAGACACCGTAATAGAAGAAGGCGTTCCCGTCCCGCATCCATTTACTCCTACCACAGAGAGTGTGCCGGACGAAGCGGAAGAACCAAAATAAACACTGATGGTGCTAGTGGAGCTGGTTCCCGTGGCACCCGAGGGTAAGGTCCAGTTATATGATGTTGCATAGTCAATGACTGGCACGGAATAGAGCACACCGCTCTGGTTTAGACAGGCCTCCATGTTGCCGCTGATTATCCCGGCTGCGGTTGGCAGAGGACTTACCGTAACCGGGAATGTTGACGCAAGTCCTTCACCACAAGCATTGGTCCCCTTAACGGTAATATTGCCCGAAACAGCGGTAAGCCCGAAATCTAATATAATACTATTACTACTACTGCTACCGGTGACACCTGCAGGCATGGTCCATGTGTATGATATCGCATCCGAAATAGGAGGAACTGAATATGTGACCGTATTCTGTCCCTGACATACAGTGGTTGATCCAGATATGAGCCCGGCAGCCGCTGGCAATGGATTCACCGTGATGTCCAAGCTGGAAGAATATCCCTCCCCACAGGAATTGGAACCAAGTACCGTAATAGTACCCGAAGTTGCTGAAAAACCGAAATCCACAGTGATACTGTTGCTGGAACTGTTCCCGGTGCACCCCGAAGGTAGCGTCCACGTATATGAGGTTGCATCAGAAATGATTGGAACCGTGTACGTCACG
>DAOOWO010000016.1:14522-15309 GCA_035371225.1 Bacteroidales bacterium
GCTCGGGCAGACACCGACGAGGCCTGAAATCAGTCCAGCATTACCGGGCAGCGGATTTACCGTGATAGTGGAGGACACTGTTTTCGTGCAGCCATTGGTCCCGGTACCAGTCACGCTGTAGGTAGCAGTTACCAATGGATACAAAGTATCTTTTGCGGTGGAAATTCCATTGCTCCACACATACGTACTTGCCCCGGAAGCTGTTAAAATCTGCATGTTCCCTTCACATACCGTGGCCGACGAAGGTGTTACCACCACGTTTGGCAGCGCTTTGATGCTAACCGATTTTGATTTTGTAGAAACACAACCAGAATCAGAGGTTATAGTTACTGAATAGGTGGTTGTGGCGGTCGGTTTAATCAACAGGGAGTCGTTCACAGAACCGGAATTCCATAAGTAAGTACCTCCACCCGTGACAACCAGGTAGGTACTATCACCATTACATACCGAAGATAACCCACTGATGACACCCACCGGAAGCGGGTTTACCGTTACGACTACAGCAGCAACTATACTGGAATCGCAGGAAGAGGTTCCCCTGAAAGCGGTACAGTAATAAGTGCCGCTTTTGGCCGTAGTAACATTTGTAAAGGTAACCGTACTGCCATTTTGCGTAAAACTGTTGGGCCCTGTCCAATAATAATCAAGGGTAGAACCATCAGAATGACTTGCGGTGAGTGTTATGGTCTGGCCTGCACAAACAGAGGTATTGCCCGTAATTACAGGAGGTGCATAAAAAGTAGGGCAACGTTTAAAAGTATCGCTTTGTACACAGCTCCATTTACCG
>DAOOWO010000017.1:0-15123 GCA_035371225.1 Bacteroidales bacterium
TCCAGATCAATTTTTGAAGACCAGCTCCAGGCGCTTTGTCAGGTCAGTGAAAAGCGGGGCGAAAACAATGTTAACCTGGCGTTGCTTTCCGATGCCCTGCGTGCCGAACAGGACCAAGGTATTACCATTGAAGTGGCTCATCATTTTTTTTCCACACCTCAAAGAAAGTTTGTTTTTATCGATACCCCGGGACATATTCAGCATACACGCAACATGATTACCGGGGCTTCCACGGCCAACCTTGTGGTGATGCTTATCGATGCGCGCAAAGGGATTGCTGAACAAACCCGCCGGCACACTATTATCGCATCGCTGCTTGGAATAAAACATATGATGGTAGTGGTAAATAAAATGGACTTAGTGGATTACCGCGAAGATATTTTTGAACTCATCAAAGCAAATCTTGGTAATTTTTCTTCCAGGCTCGATTTTCTGACCATTGATTATATCCCGGTATGTGCCCTGCACGGCGATAATATCGTTAATATTTCGCTGAAGATGCCCTGGTACAAAGGAAATACCTTATTGAACCAACTCGAAAATTTTTCATTCAATACTATTACGGAAATCACCGGTGGGCGGTTTCCGGTTCAGTATGTGGTAGGGCTAAACAGTAATGATTTTCAGGACTATCAGGCTTATGCCGGGCGTGTGGCAGGCGGCGAATTTAAAACAGGCAGCAAGGTTATAGTGCTGCCATCGAAGACGAGCACCTATATAAAATCTATAAACCAGGGACAAAACTCTCTGGAAATAGCTTTTCCGCCGATGTCGGTTACCATGCAACTTACTGATGAAATTGATATCCGCCGGGGCGATTTGATAGTATCTGGAAATGACTTGCCTGAGATTTCCCGCGAGTTTGATGCCATGATTTGCTGGTGCAGCACCGCAAAACTCATACCCGGAAATCATTATCTGCTGATGCAGGTTGCCCGCGAAGTCCGGTGTTCGATAAAAAGCATTTCTTATAAAATTGATATTAATTCAGGCAACAAAATTAATGGGGTAGAGGAGGCCGGATTGAATGATATCGTCAGGGTGTCGATAAAAACCTTGCACAACCTTTGTTTTGATAAATACAGCACCAACCATGTTACGGGCAGCCTGATTCTTGTTGACGAAACCTCTAACGAGACCCTGGGCGCCGGCATGATCATCTGAGGGTAAATCCCCTGGCGCCTTGAAAAATATGGGAATTTTCCGTACGCTGAATCCCGGCGGCTTCGAGAACCTCAGCCGCCTATCCTAAAGCCTAATCCCGTTTAATCATAGTTTTTTAAACGCAGATTTTCTCTAAATGATTTTGTAATTTTTATAACTGAAATCAAGGCCCAGGTACTTTTCGAGCATGCTCTTCATCTTGCTTTTAAAAGACCGGTGATCGTAGCTGGGATCGTAATCAAATTTCCAGTTTTTGGCTTTTATCCTGTCTTCCATCACTTTGGGGTGTGTTTCGGCGAAAGGAACCAGAAAATCGGGATTTTTTGAGTAATCAAATTTGTCGGTTTTTTCAATGTGGTGTTCCACCCAGTTATCGTCGTGCCAGTATTTATTGAAATTCTCCTGTTTGCGTTGCATAGCCTCCGGTTCTTTAACCCATCCGTAATGATAAATATACGCATCAACGGGTTTCACCCGCAACAGTTGGTTATCGCCTTTGCGGAAGCCCTGGGCGTCGCGGAAAGAATATATCGACTTGTCATTTCTGACAATGCGTATCTCATGTTTGTACCATTTGGGCGAAGCGCCTACATAATCATATGATCCGTAAAAATGGCGGTATTTAAACAGCAGCCCCTCCACTTCTTTGCGGTCTTTGTATTTTATCATGCTATCCCTGATGATGTCATGGTATTGTTCGTGTACGGCCTCATCACCCTGTATGTAAAAAGCCCAATCCGAATCACCGGATATTTCAGCAAAAGCCTTGTTGGTCTCCAGGGCAAGCACTTTACCTCCATCACGCAAGGTCTCGTCCCAAACCGTTTCAATGATTTTTATTTTGTGTTTATCAATATTGCTGATCAACTGGTAGGTGTCGTCATTTGATTTTCCTACAGCCACAACGAAATCGTCACATAAGGGCAGCACCGAACGGATGGCTTCCACTATGGGATAATCATATATCAGGGCATTTTTGATGAAAGTAAATCCACTGACTTTCATGGGGGCTGTTTTTTCTGCAAACGTACATAATATTTTAAAAAGAAATGTTATCTGGTAAGGCAATATTTGGTTTTACATCATGTGAAAAATTATGACTATATTTGAGTAAAATTCTAAAAACTACTGAAACTATGAAAACCGATATCGAAATTGCTCATGAAGCCAAAATGGTTCACATTCGTGAGATAGCCGCTCAACTGGGCATTGCTGAGGATGATCTGCAGTATTATGGAAAGTACAAAGCTAAATTGCCGCTGAAATATATCAATCCTGAAAAAGTTAAAAACAGTAAACTGATATTGGTTTCTGCCATATCGCCCACTCCTGCCGGTGAAGGGAAAACCACTGTCTCCATAGGACTGGCGCAGGCGATGAACCGAATCGGGAAAAAAACCACGGTAGTACTCAGGGAGCCATCCATGGGGCCTGTTTTTGGTGTGAAGGGCGGTGCTGCCGGAGGCGGTTATTCTCAGGTGCTTCCCATGGAGGATATCAACCTGCATTTTACAGGCGATTTCGGCGCCATTGAAAAGGCTCACAACTTGCTTGCCGCCATCATTGACAATAATATCCAGAACAAAAAGAATAACCTCTTTATTGATCCGCGAACCGTTTTATGGAAGCGGGTGATGGATATGAACGACCGTTCGCTGCGTAAAATAATTGTCGGACTGGGTGGCACCATGTCGGGCGTGCCTCGCGAAACAGGCGTTGATATTACCGCAGCATCCGAAATCATGGCGATACTCTGTCTTTCGGATAATTTGTGGCATTGTAAAGAAAAAATGGGAAATATTTTTATAGGATATACTTACGACAAAAAACCTGTGTATGCCCGCGACCTGAAAGCTAATGGTGCAATGGCTGCCCTGCTGAAAGATGCCATTCTTCCCAACCTGGTGCAGACCATCGAAAACACTCCCGCTATCATTCATGGCGGGCCCTTTGCTAATATTGCACAGGGTACTAACTCGGTAATTGCAACCCGTATGGGTTTATCCCTATCGGATTATGTGGTTACTGAAGCCGGTTTTGGTTTTGATCTGGGTGCGGAGAAGTTTCTCGACATCAAATGTCGTTATGCCGGGCTGAATCCTGAAGCGGTTGTGCTGGTGGCTACGGTGAGGGCGCTTAAGTACCATGGCGGCGGCGACCTCAAGACTTTGAAAGAACCCAATCCCGGGCTGGTAAAAAATGGCCTGCCCAACCTCGAAAAGCATATTGAAAATATGAAACTTTTCAATCTCTGCCCCGTGGTGGCTATTAATAGATTTGCCAGCGATACCGATGAAGAAATAGCAATAGTGAAAGAACGTTGTTTGCAACTGGGCATTCCTGCCTGCGCTGTAAATGTATGGAGCGAGGGTGGGGCAGGTGCCCTGGAATTGGCCAATACCGTATCAAAAGTGGCCGATATGTGTACTGCCAGGTATAGCCCTCTTTATGAATTAGACTGGACGGTGGAAAAAAAGATTGAAACCATTTGTAAGAAAATATATGGTGCACAGCACGTTGACTATTTGCCAAAGGCCAAAAAAGACCTGCAGAAAGTCTATAACCTGGGCCTGGATAAATTGGCGGTATGTATTGCCAAAACACAGAAATCTTTATCTGATAATCCCGACCTGCTGGGCCGGCCGAAAGATTTTGTGGTAACGGTACGTGAGATAGAAATAGCCGCTGGAGCCGGTTTTATTGTTCCCATCACCGGCGAAATAATGCGTATGCCGGGCCTGCCCGAAATACCCTCGGCGGAATTTATTGACATTGACGAAAATGGAAATATTGTAGGGTTATCGTAACAGACTACGGAAAATAAGTTCCCGATATCCAATCATAAGTTCATTAATTCATAGTATTTGTCACGAATACTGCGGGTAAAAACTTCATTATTTTCTTTGCTGAAGATTCTTATCAGATCAATAATGCCTTCGTCATGATAAATGAAAGCCCTGGCCGCATCAAAACTGCCCTGATCCCAGTTGTTACGGAGCAGGTCGATGTGCTGTTTTAGTGTATCCCAACTGATTTCCTCAGGTATCACAAAATAGGAATTGAATGTAAGTTCTTTGTCAAGATAAATACCTGACGGACATTGTTCCAGCCTGAAAAATTTTCTGATTTTTATCAGGCCGGGTTCGTTTTCAATATTTTTGATTTTTTTCTTCAGTACCATGCCATGATCCCTGTATGCTTCCTGTAGTGATTTAATCAGGGAGTAATCCTTAATATCTGTGATACGTATGGCACAGCAGGTATTGTTTCGCATGGAGATTTCGCAAAATGCCGCGTCAAAATTATATGCCACACTTTGTTTTACCTTTTGTGAAACCCTGGTTATCTGTTCTAAAGAGTATTTTTCGCCTAACACAAAATAAACAAACCTCGGTACATTTATTTTCGGGGTGTCTCCGTAATAACCGGGAAAGGCGTCCAGCGATTCGAGCAGGCAGGTTTGCGGTATGCCAAGTTCGCTGAGGCACCACAGATTTTCAACCTTGATCAGGCTGCCGTAACATAAAATAAATCTATTCATAATATGATTTTTTCAGATGAATCCAATTAGTCAAAGATAATAATAATTTATTAAAATTCCTATTATCAGGCAAAATGGTTCAGGGTTTAACGAGATTGACAACTCCTGGCATAAACAAATATTGTATAATATTTAAGGAATAATCTGGTTATTGTCTGGCATAAAGTAAATGCCAAAAGGAACAAATTAGGTGTATAAACCCTCTCTAAGGATGCAATCAAAGAGTGTTGAGCCGGTGAGGGGGTAGTATCAGTTAAAGCGAGCTATTCATTGTCCGCTGCATACCATTCGGCCGATGAAGTTACTGTTTCGCATAATTTCAGACTGAATAAGCGTATATGTGCCGGTAATTTTTTTTGAATGCGCCTGGCAAAGTCCTGTAGCATATTCTCGCATGTAGGCTGATAGGGTAACAGGATGATATTATTAAAATCTTTCAGCGAGTTGAGCAACTGAGGAGGCGTTTTATCGGACAAAACCAGAGCATGGTCGAGCTGGTCGGTAATCTCTGTTCTGACTAATTCTTTTAACCCGGTAAAATCCATTACCATGCCGTTTACCGGCGAGTTCTCGTCGCATACCGGCTCTCCGATAACAGTAACATACAGGTAATAAGAGTGGCCGTGGATGTTGCGGCAGGGGCCCTGATAACCCTGCAGGGCATGAGCCATCTCAAATTTAAATTCTTTGGTAAGCCTGATTTTTGACATAGTTTATGGATTAAGATGTTCAATTAGTATTTTTGTTCCTATCCCTATCAGCACAAGGCCTCCTACAATCTCTGCTTTTTTGGCACTGATAAAAGTGAATTTTTTTCCGATGTAAATTCCGGCAAGGGAAACAAGAAATGTAACTATACCAATGGTTCCCAGTGTCAGCAGTATATTCAATTTAAGCAAGGCAAAACTGATACCTATGACCATGGCATCAATGCTGGTGGCAACGGATAAGCTCAGTAATACCATGGTTTTTCGAATATTAAGCTCCTTATTTTCTCCTGCTTTGAAAGCCTCCACAATCATTTTAATTCCGATGGCACTGAGCAGCCCAAAGGCAATCCAATGGTCGGCACCACTTATCATGTCTTTGAATGAAAGCCCCAGAAGCCATCCTGCAACGGGCATCAGCGCCTGAAACAGCCCGAAGAAAAAAGCAATTTTTATGGCCAGTGGCCTGGAAATGTTGTTCTTGCCCAGGCTGCACGTTATTGACACCGCAAAGCAATCCATTGCCAGTCCGAGAGCAATCAGAATAATTTCAATAATATTCATAATGCGGCAAAATTATAAATATTTGCGATTGCCGGTACATTTTCCACCAAAGGAAAGTAGTGTCCTAAAAATTGCATATAAAAAGTTATTATTATTATGTTTTTATTGTTATATTTGTGAAATAATAACCCTAAAAAGAACGCATTATGTTAGAAGAACTTTTAAAATTGGTAAAAGAAAATGCAGGTGATGCCATCATTAACAACCCTGCTATTCCAAACACAAAAAATGATGCTGTTTGTAAGGCTGCCACTAAATCATTAATGGACAAAATGAAAGGTATTGCAGGTACCGAAGGTATGGACAGCATTACAAAACTTTTTAGTGAAGGCGGTGATCTTAACAGCAACCCCATGATCAACAACATTTCGGATGGCGTGGCCGGCGACCTGATGAAAAAATTCAAACTTGATGGTAATGTGGCCGGAACACTTGTAAAATCTCTGATTCCGGTTGTTTTAGGGAAATTAATCAGCAAAACCAACGATCCTAACGACAGCAGTTTTAGCCTGGAAAGCGTTATCGGTATGTTGGCCGGCGGTTCAGGCTCCGGGGGATTTCTGGGCAAACTAAAAAGTATTTTTGGCGGTAAATAGAATACTTCTGATTTAATATAGGGAGTTATCCTGCCTAAATGATGCGGGCTGATTGCCTGCGACCGTTTTTTTTGAATTATCCAGGATTTTCTCAGGTCTTGTTATATCTTTGTTTTCTAAAAAAACCGAAAATGAAGGTATTTTACATTGCAGTTTTATTTTTATTTGTGCCATTGATAGCTGTGCCGCAAGCATGGAGGCAGGCATATGTTAATGAGGATGTTACGGTTGGCAGTCAATTGGTCAGTACGCCAAAAATCATACATCCAAAAGATTCTTATTCTCAAATGGCCGGGTTCCCTGTTATTGTTGCGGGCAACCCGTATTTTAAAAATTTCCGCGGTCTGGCACTTGACGATATTGACAACAACGGCATCACTGATATAGTATTTGCCGCCAACAGTACTCTTTATGTTTATTCACATCAGGGGCTTATCTGGCAAAAAGCTCTTATTGGCACGGCCGTGTATCCGCCTTCGGTGTCGGATATCAACAACGACGGGCACCCTGAAATTGTCCAGGTTACAGGAGGCAGCCCCGACAACGGACGGATTTACGCCTTTGACCATGATGGAAATGTCTTGCCCGGCTGGCCTGTAAGCTTCAGCAACCACTGGATTATCTGCTCCCCGGTTCTTTCCGACCTGAACAACGATGGCCATAAAGAAATTATTGTTTGCGAACGAATGTCGCCTGCCGGAAAGGTACATATTCTGAAAGATGATGGAACTTCGTTTAGCGCCGACTGGCCGGTTACCTTAGATGGAATACCTGCTGTTACGCCCTCGGTGGCCGACGTGGATGGCGATGGCGAAAAAGAAATCGTGGCTTATTCCACCAAAAGCCGTTATATCTTTGAGTTAGACGGCACCCCAAAACCCGGCTTTCCCGACGTTACCGATCCCCTGCAAAAGTACAGTTACCAATCGCCCGTTATTGTTGATCTGGACAATGACGGTCAGTGCGAGGTGGCTGGGACCACGCATGGTGACGCTCCGCAGTTTTATGTAATAAAAAATGATGGCAGTGCATATCCCGGCTGGCCAAAAGCTGTTCCAGACAACAGTTGGACCTATGCGCCTCCTACCGCTGTAAAAATCAACAACGAATGGAATATTTTTATGAGCCGTCCCATAGGCTGCGATGCCGATGAGATGCTTTATGGCTGGACTGCCGCCGGCAATCTGCTGCCAAATTTTCCTATAGTAAAACCGGGCGGCCTGGAGGGATTTATTTCCGTGGCTGATATCAACGATGATGGCAGTTTTGAACTTGTGTTCGGCTCCAATTTGCTTGATTCTACCAACTGTGGTTTCATTCATGCCTATAACATCACCAGCGGCAACCAACTCGCCGGTTTTCCCATACGACCACGCGGGTGGACATTTATGAACGGCGTCAATATCGGGGATGTCAATGGCGATAACATGATGGATCTGGTGGCTTTGACTTACACCGACTCATACGATAGCCTGTTTCCTGATAAAGTTTTTATCAATGTGTATGAATTAAATGAACCGTACACTCCGGAAAAAGTTCTGTGGGGAACCTACAAAGGAACTAATGAACGTACCGGTTTTGTCGGAGAAATGATCAGTGGCCTGCAACACCCGTTACCTGTGATACAAAACGTTACCGTTTTCCCCAATCCGGTGAAAGAGATGCTAACCCTGACCTGGAACCGGGAGGCCGGAGAAAAACTGTTTTTATCCATCCGCGATATGGCAGGCCGTACGCTCCGCAGCTATGAATATTCGGGGCTGACCGCGGGTGCCAATGTTATTAAGGTTGATATTTCGGCTTTGCCGGCAGGCTGTTATTTTTCCGTGCTGGCAGGCGAAGATGGTATGTCGCGTGTAGTAAAGATTATCAAAAACTAAAGCGATAGCTTACGCTTCCACCTTTTCCAGTCCCACGGTAAAATGCCGCATGATGGGTAATTCGTAAGTGATGCGGTAACCGTGTTTGATTGCCATACGTCTTTCGTAAACATTACCCAGGGCAGCCGCCACGTAATCCATGTGGTTGTTGGTATATACCCTGCGGGGTACAGCCAGCCTTAATAATTCCAGTTTCGGGTAGCGGGGTTGGTGCGTGACGGGGTCAGGGTCGGTCATGATAGCGCCGATTTCCACGCCGCGCACGCCGCCTTCGATATATAATTCTATGGCCAGGGTTTGTGCCTGAAATTCTTCTTTGGGAATGTGAGAGAGGAATTTTTTTGCATCCACAAAAATGGCGTGGCCGCCAAAGGGTTCCTGCAAGGGTACTCCGTAATCCTTCATTTTCTGTCCCAGGTAAGCTATCTGTTTGATACGGGTATCAAGGTAATCAAATTCTGTCCCTTCGTCCAGCCCTTGCGCCAACGCGTTCATATCGCGTCCCGACATACCGCCGTAGGTAACAAAACCTTCATACATAATGTTGTAAAAACTGGCTTTTTGAAACAATTCTTTGCTTTTCATTCCAATAAATCCGCCCATGTTGACAATAGCATCTTTTTTGCTGCTCATGGTGGCAACGTCAGCATACGTGTACATTTCCCTGACGATTTCCTTGATGGATTTGTTTTCATAACCTTTTTCGCGCATCTTGATGAAATAGGCATTTTCGGCAAAGCGGGCCGAGTCAAAAACCACGGGGATGCCATATTTTTGTGCCATGCTGTGTACATCGCGCAGATTGGCCATGGAAACAGGCTGCCCGCCCGAGCTGTTACATGTAACGGTAACGATGATAAACGGTATTTTTTCTATGGGGTTGTTTTTCAACACCGTTTCGAGTTTGTTCAAATCGACATTGCCTTTAAAAGGATGTATCAGGGTGGTGTCGAAAGCTTCATCTATAGTGCAGTCAACCGCGGTTGCCTTGCGGAATTCTATATGCCCTTTTGTGGTGTCGAAATGCGAATTGCCCGGCACCAGATTGCCTTCTTTTACCAATACCGAAAAAAGCACGTTTTCGGCCGCTCTTCCCTGGTGTACAGGCAGAAAATAGTCAAAACCCATAGTATTTTTTATCGCATCTTTCAGGTTGTAATACGAAGTGGCGCCTGCATAACTTTCGTCGCCAACCATCATGGCCGACCATTGTTTGTCGCTCATCGCGCCGGTGCCTGAATCTGTCAGTAAGTCGATAAAAACCTGAGTACTGCGCAGGTTAAAAAGATTATAATTAGCCTCTCTGATCCACCCCAGACGTTCTTCTTTGGTGCTGCGGCGTATAGTTTCGACCATCTTGATTTTGTACGATTCTGTGAAAGGAAGTTCCATAGCTTTTATTATATTTAAGAAGTTTTAATTGTGGTCAAAAGTAAATATTGTTTCATTCAGGAAAAAATTTTTTGCAAAAAAACTTTTCGTCAATATTTTTATTTTGTTAAGATATTTAAAAACAAGCCATTGCGACTATATTTTTTTATGCGGCTGAGTTATAAAAATTATGATGCGAAAATTAGGAATTTCATAAGAATAGTAGTATCTTTATAGCATATATCAGTACATTATTTTTTAAAAAAAGGAGGAGTTTTATGGGGAATATACTTTTACAATATATGGTTAATCGTTTCAATCCCGATGCGGAAAGCATTTAGCCGCCTGCCGCGAATCTGCCTTTTATAACACTGTCCAGAGAGTATGGTTGTCCGGCTCAGGATGTGGCTGTGATGCTGGTTGACAAGCTGAACAGGGCCAATGAAAAAGCTAAAAACCTGCCACCCTGGACAAAATTAAGCAAGGAGATATTGCTTACAGCTTCTCAGGAATTACATGTGGATCCGTCGAGGATATATAAAATCTTCAACGATGAAAAACGGGGAGCCATCGATGAGATATTAAATGCTTTTTCTGAAAAATATTATTATTCCGACCTGAAAATCCTGAAAACTTTGGATAAAATCATTCTCGATTTTGCCATGCGCGGCAACGTAGTTATTATTGGCAGGGGCGGCATGGCTGTAACGCGCCACCTATCGGCGGGAGTGCATGTGCGCTTGTTTGCACCCATTGAGTGGCGGGTAAAACAGCTTATCGAAAGCGGTGCCTGTACTACCATAGAAGCGGCTAAAAAATTATCGAACCAGATTGATTTCAAAAGAAACGCCCTGCTGAAAAGCAAATCGAAAAGCGACAATTATGAAGATGATTTTGATGTCTTTTATAATTGTAAATACCTGAGTGTTGAAGACATATCAGAATCTATCATTCAATTGATGAAACTTAAAAAGCTGTTGTAATTTTTTCCGCCGGTAATTGTTGAAAACTTCACTTTTGTGTTATCGGGCAGCCCTTCTTTTTAGATAATTTTGTTTTCATGAACATACATTTTATTGCCATAGGCGGCAGTGTCATGCACAATATGGCGCTTGCCATGGTTCAGAACGGGCATACGGTTACCGGTTCTGACGACGAGATTTTTGAACCAGCAAAAAGCAGGCTTGCAGCCAAAGGGATTTTGCCCGCATCATCCGGGTGGTTCCCGGATAAAATTAACAGCAGCCTTGATGCGGTGATCCTTGGCATGCACGCGCGTGAAGACAATCCCGAGCTGATCAAAGCCAAGGAACTGGGTCTGAAAATTTATTCTTTTCCCGAATACATTTACGAGCAATCAAAAAGTAAAACACGTGTGGTGATCGGCGGAAGCCACGGAAAAACCACGATCACTGCTATGATCATGCATGTGTTGCACGAATTGGGAAAAGATTTCGATTATATGGTGGGCGCACAGCTTGAGGGTTTTGAAACGATGTTCCGCATTTCCGATGCGCCTGTTATCATTCTGGAAGGCGACGAATACCTGACTTCCACTTTAGACAAACGCCCCAAGTTTCACCTGTACCGGCCAAATATCGCCTTGCTCAGCGGTGTAGCCTGGGATCATATCAATGTGTTTCCGACTTTTGAAATTTATGTGGATCAGTTCCGCAAGTTTATTGATTTGATAGAGCCCGGCGGAAGCCTGGTTTACTGTGAAAACGACGTAGAACTCAACCGCATTTGCCCCGAAGCCAGGAACGACATTAAGCTTTTACCTTATGGAATTCCGCAACATTCCATAAATAACGGAACCACTTCGGTAACGATCGGTGATGGAACTACAGATATCCGGGTTTTCGGTAAACACAACCTGATGAACCTTAACGGCGCCCGGCTGGTATGCGAGCGCCTCGGGATACCTACTGCAGATTTCCTGAAAGCTATCTCAACTTTTAAAGGGGCAGCGAAACGACTTGAACTGCTTGGAAAAAGTGAGGATTCCGCCTTTTACAAAGATTTTGCGCATTCGCCTTCCAAGCTCAAAGCTACGATAGAAGCCGTAAAAGAACAGTTTCCGCAACGGGAGCTTGTTGCCTGCATGGAATTGCATACCTACAGCAGCCTTAACAGCGATTTTCTTGAACACTACCATGCCTGTATGGAAAAGGCAGATAAAGCCATTGTTTTTTACAGCGCCCACGCTCTTGAAATAAAAAAGATGCCGCCTTTGCCTGAAAATAAAGTAAAAAAATCATTTGGCCGCGACGATATTATGGTCTTTACAAATAAAGACAAGCTTGTTGAATTTCTTGAAAGTCTCCACTGGAAAGGCAAAAACCTTTTGATGATGAGTTCGGGGAGTTTTGACGGACTGGATTTAAAGGGATTTGCTGAAAAAATGGGGGGAGGTATCAGGCTATAAAACTAGCTGTGTGAAGTTACAAACTTCGCCAACGGGCTTTCTTATGTTTGACAGGTTTGTTGGGCGAAAACTACAATGTTTGCACTGGGATACATATATCCAGGACAAATCTTCGTTTAGTGTCTTCATCCGGCGAATTGTAATACAACTCATAAGGGTACCCATTCCCTGGTTGATATCCACTTTCGGTAAACCATAAACACATAGTATTCCAGGCTTTTTCAAAACCTTTCTCATCAATTTCAAAATGACCGACAGCATATTTGCCACCTTCTAATTTCATTTTTCCAATCTCGCCATCAACTTTTACATCGTTTTCTACAGTAATACAAGCACTTTGACGAACTTGTTCAATTGAAGTTATTGCAGGATCGTCGTGATAAACAGTAATTGTTTTTGTTTTGGGAAAATTTAACAGGCCCCGAGGACCAGCCCATTTCATGAGCTTTTCATACGATTTCCCGATTTGGTTAAACTGACCAATGTGTCTACAGTAAACAACATTAATTTCGGGCATTTCTTTAATTTCGATTTTTGTGTCCATAATTACAAAGTTTGAGTGATTAAACTGATTAAGATTATCACTGCAAATTTGTCTTTTAATATCCGGATCCTGTTGATTTATCTTGCGGGTTAGTTGACCGGTCTTGCTATAATATAACCCATTGATTGCAAAAGTGGCTTTTTCAGTTTGCCTGAATTCTGTGGCAGTCAAACCAAAATATTTGCGAAATGTCCGGCTAAAATGGGGTACACTGCCAAACCCGCAATTATAAGCAATTTCGCTTATTGAACTATTTTCGCCGCTTCTAAGTTGCCGGGCCGCTTTTTCAATTCGTATTCGCTGAATAAAAGCATTTATGGTTTCATTTGTTAACGTTGAGAAAATGCGGTGAAAATGAAACGGCGACAAACAAGCAATTTGAGCAATTTTGTCAAGAGTAATATCTTCGTTTAAATGTTTTTCGATATAGTCCATTACTCTATTTATCCTTGCTATATATTCTTGTCTGCTTTTGTCTTTTGCATTCATTTCTAAAACTATTGACTGTTATGTTTTTTCTTTTGCATTCTGTTTGTTTTGCAGGTGTTTTATTTGGGGTTAATGCAAAAGTCTGATATGCGTGCTTCGCATGAGTATCGCTCACACCTGTTTCTATGCGCCGTAAAAATTTCAAAAATACAAATTTATTCTTTAGAGCCAAAGAAACCGATGGGCATTTATTTCAGAGGAGGTATCCTGACTGTCAACGCCGTGACGTGCAGGTGTTTGATGGGTTTCCTCCGCCGGCTAATCCGGCACGGCAGAACGGTGGGGCGGCCTGCCCGATTATAGGTTAGTATTCTTCACTCGTTCATTTGCCGCCAGGTTTTTGGGTTTAAAAATCAAAATTGTTAATATACCCCAGACTGTTATGAGAAATCCCATATAGTTCATAATGTTTCTGCCGGCCAGATCTGCTGTAAAGGCGATGTCGACGGTTGAATGAAAAACTGCACAAATCAAAATACTTGCCTTTGAAGAATTAAATAACCACGTCAGTAAAACACTTCCGGTTAAAAGGCTGAAAGTCCAACCGAAGATACCTGCCAAGTCCATTGAAATATAACCAGGCCGGTAAAAGAAAAGCGGCCAATGCCAAACTGCCCAAAATATTGTAAGAATAATGCTTGATGTTAAGGCATTGAACTTGTTTTGAAATCTTGGCAACGCAAAACCACGCCAACCAACTTCTTCTCCAAACCCAAAAAATACCAGATTGTAAATGAAAAATGTCAATAGGCTGAATTGCGGAAACTCTTTGCAGGTAAGAAGTCCCGAAAGATTGACGGGCGTATCGTCAACAAAGTAATTTATGACAGTAGCAATAAATGCAAGTATGAAAGGGCTTAAGAGAGCAATTGTCAGGTAAATAAACGGTTTAAGTTGCAGGCATTTTTTGAGTAACATTTTTAAGCCATCTTGCTTGCCATAAATCATGGTTGTCAAAAACGAAGCGATTAAAGGGCCAAGCCCGCCAAGTCCGTGATGATATGGTAAAGTCGGCAAACCGGTAAAGCCGAAAATATGCCCATACAGTGGAAACCAAATTGTCCAACTGATTAAGTATGCAAGTCCGAAAAATGTTATTAGTTGCTTCATTTTGTCTGTTAGTGTTGTCTTATTCCCCTATCTACAGGATAGGTTCAAGGTTTTTATGATTTTAAAAATACAAATTTTCTATTGAAGAATTTTGGCTCAATTATCATTGCTAAAAATTAAAAAAAACCTTTCGTACGTAAAAGCTCACACACGAAAGGTCTTTTCATTTACCATTTTAATCAAACCGCGTATTTACGGCTGATTCAATCAAACTTTAATCTTTTTTCCGATATAAAACATATAGCCGTAATAGGCTTTATATTTATCGTATAACTCAGCCTCATATTGCTGGGATGCGATAAAGCCTTCGATGGTTTTGTTACCTTTATATTTTTCCAGAAAGTGTTCCCGTCTTGATGTTTGCCAGGAATAATAGTCTATCCAGATACTTTCGGGCAAGATATATGTGGCAACAGGAAGGTAACCTGCTTTTTGCATTTGAGCCACTTTATTCGGGATGGTATCTATTTCGGGATAGATCTCTTGCCAAAATTCCTGAATTTCGGCAGGCCGCTCTTCGGAAAACCAGGTGTTTTCTGTAACGGCGATATATCCGCCCAGTTTCAGAAATTTCCTCCACAGGTTCAGTCCGCGTTCAAATCCAATATTATAAATCGCGCCTTCCGACCAGATCAAGTCAAATTCTTCTTCTTGAAAAGGGAGGTTCTCCATATTGCCGACGATGCCTTTCACTCTATCCTGAAGATTCTTCATTTGGGCATGTTGGTT
>DAOOWO010000018.1:0-15123 GCA_035371225.1 Bacteroidales bacterium
GATCGAGCAATGAAGACACATGTACAATGTGTTTTACCTGACCGGAATGTACGTCAGACGGCAGAAACAGCCGGGTATCCACCACATTGGGAACCACCGTGTAATTGGCCTGAACACCTGATTTTTTCATTGCAGCAACCAAATGTTCCGTAACGGGCATCAGCCGGCCAGACCTTTTTGCAAAAAAACGAAAAAACCACAACCTCCATCCGGGCTTGTTAGGATCCTGCGGAAGATACCCTGTCCAATGTTCGGTGATAACGTAAGGTATCTTTTTGGCAAGGTGCAGCAAAAAAGCTATCAGGCCCACCGGTATCAACACATTGGCATGAATTACACCGGGTTTTTCCTGATGGCCGTAAATCATTTTATAGCCATGGAAATAGCCTTTGATAAATTTTAAGGTTTTAATAAAAGGACATCTTAGACTGGGAGGTCTAATGTAAAGAAGGTGCGATGTTACCTTACTTTTTTCTTCTTTTTGGTACTCGTATTTTTTCTTCAGGGATTTGTCGAAGGCTACATGCAGCACATCCACAGAGGCATAAAGGGCCACTGCCTCGGCATGTTTTTGCACAAAATTTCCTGCAGTAGGCTTATCCCTTGTGGGATACCAACTAGAAACAAATAATACGTTGATTTTGGCTGCCTCCATAACTGCAAAAGTACGTTAAAAACGTATTTTTATGCTTCTTATTTTCCGAAATAAATTTTTATGGTTTTACAAATAACATTAGCTGGCTTCGAAAGACTCAGTCAGCGGCTGCCTTTTTTCCACGATGGCCGAGATTCCCGTTTCTTCGGTGGCTTAAGTTCCCGAAGCCACCGGTTTCCTGAAAACTATTCTATGGTGTAATCGAACCTGTAAAAGTCTCGAGGTATTTTGCGTAAGTAAGTTTCTCAAATGCATTTTCACCGAAATAATGCAAAATTGGCTCCAGCTCGTTAGCCGACTTAAAACCCACGATGGTATTGAGAATCTCAAACTTCTCGTTGAGGATTACAAAAGAAGGATAGGACAAACGGCCCTGCAGCAGTGCAGCAGCCAACTGATGACTGGAACGTGCCGACGAGGGATTGGGATTAACATAGGTATTACCGTTAAACTCGATTGTGTCTTTACTTTCGGCATTCAGTTTAACGGGATAATAATTCTGCGCCATATAAGCCTTTATAATACTGTCGGCAAAAGGGCCGGCATCCATTTTTTTGCACCAGCCGCACCAGTCGGTGTATATGTCCACGAAAATTTTCTTGGGATTCTTTTTATTGAGCTTCAGCGCCTCCTGAAAGGTGTACCATTTAAAAACCACGGGCTTATTTTTATTTTTTTGGGCAAAAGTAAACCCCGACAAGACAAGGATAGCGATAATGGAAACAGCAATTTTTTTCATATTTTTCAACTCCTAATTATTAATGATAAGCCTTTACCAGCAAGGCACAATTCGATATAAATAACACTTCACTTTATTAAAAGAAATGAATTATTTGGTACAAAGATAATATGAAATTTTCGGAAAATTCTTTTCCGTGATAAGAGCGGATTTTTTTATATCTTCTACCTTAACGAAATTTCCGTGTTTTGTGCGGTAATTAACAAGCGACAGCGCTATATTATAACCCAGGTATGGATGCACTTTCAATTCATCAAAAGTGGCCGTGTTAACATTTATCCTTCGTATAGCATTCAAATTAACCTCCACATGAGGGCTTATCAGTGCATACTTCGCACTATCCATCTTAGGCACCTCTAACAATTGTTCTTTTGCATTGAAACCGCCTAACCTATTACGGTACGTAACAATTTGTTCAGCAAAATAATTACCAATCCCATTAATTTTTTTCAGTTCGTCTTCGGTGGCCGTGTTGATATCTACCATAACTAACGGCTCCGCTTTTTTGACTTTTTCCTGCTGTGTTTGCTGCAAGTCGGGCGAAGGTTTTATCTCAATGAAGGGTTCCAGCACAGCATATTCTTTTTCACTGATAGTATAAATCTTTTTAAAATCTTCCTTTTTTCTGAATCTGCCACCTTTGACACGATATTTCGAAATAGCCAGCGCCTGTTTTTCAGTAAGTCCCATTTCAACAAATCCGGCATAAGGCAATGTATTAGGATCAAAAATGAATGGTGATAGTTTTTGTTCAACCGCCGAAATATTGGCATCAAAAACATTAAAGGGCTGCTTTTTTCTGTAAGTTTTTGTTTTTCTGGTAATAATTTCCTGGGTTTTGAGGTATTCTGCCACTTCTTTTTCAAACCTCGATGAATCGTATTTATGTTGTGCTATAATACGAGGGGCCAGCATATTAAACATGATAAGCAAAAGAATCAAAATACATAAGACAAGCAACCCCCTACGCTCACTCTTATTGAAAGTAAAAAAGTCCTTTAATTTTCTGACTAATTTTTCGTACATATACTTAAAACGTCACAAATTTTTTTGTAAATTTATATATTATTTATAAATAGGATACTGAATAATTTTATTTTTTTTAGATTAATTCTTACTTTTGATATAAAACAATTGCAAAATGAAAAAAGCCATTTTCACACTTTGTCTGATGTTCTGCTTCACTGGCATGAAGGCGCAGAATATCAACGGGTATATCGTTTCCGATACCGGAAACCTAACCATAATAAAGGTTTGGGGAAGCCATTACGAAAGAGGATTTGCTTATGGATACCTGTGTCCTGCAAAAATTCTCTCGATGATGAATGACTATATACTGCCGATTTTTGGCAGCAACCTTCCATTGGCCAGGCAGATTTTACAACAGGGAAACTCCCTTGTTGTCGATTCCATATATTACGATGAAGCCCGTGGATTGCTGGCCGGCATTGACTCTGCAGGGTACGACATCAGCGCATTTTCATACCTGGATGTAATAGCGGCTAACTGCCTGCTCGACTTTGCCTCCATAGCCGGTTTAAAGTCGAAGTTTACCAGCCCCGGTTGTTCCAGCCTGATGAGTTGGAGTGCGGCCACAACAGGAACTGACCTTAATGGCAAATCGGTCATCTCGCGGCACCTCGACTGGGAGAACACCAGTGCAATTATCAACAACCAGGTTATTGTAATCCATATTCCCTCAGAACTTAACGAGCAACCCTGGGCCATGATAGGTTTTGCAGGCCAGATATCGTCATTATCTGGAGTCAACGCGCATATAGGAGTGTTTCAGCATATGATGTCCGACTTTTCGGGCAGCGGCCAGTTAAACCATTACTATGAGCCCATCTGGTTTTCACTGCGCAAAGCCATTGAAACGGTTGATTATAATAACGACGGTAAAAATAATACCAATGACCTGTGCAGCATACTAAGTGCTCATGCCAACGGTTATGCCGACGGATATATCATTAGCATGCTGGCCTCCGCAAACAATGATTCATCAAACCTTATCGCACAGGTAGCAGAGGTTACACCAGCTTCACCATATATCACCTTCAGAGGTAGCGAATTTCCCGATAGTATTAACTCCGACAACTTGTATTGCGCCAATTATGAGATAAAACGCAATAATCATTATCATTTCTGTGACAGGTATATCCGCACCATGCATGCTGTTGGCAGCGGTACGGGAATCAGCGGGCAGCGCAATCTGGAAATCCTCCGCGATTCGTCGAACAACGGTATTTACAACATACAGTTCATGCAGTTCATACCTGACGAGGGCAGGCTGAAAATTTCCTTGCACAAGCATGGCAAACCGGCATTCATGAACCCTCCCGTAAGTCTCGACCTCAATGATTTATTCTCTGATGTATCTTTCATTCCCTCCGGATATATTGATAAGCAGAATGTGATGCTTTATCCCAATCCTGTTAAAGAATACTTGCATCTGGCTCTTCCTGCATCAGGCGAAGAATATGTTTCGATAGAAATAAATGATATGACCGGAAAAAAAATTTCAGGTGTTTCGGTACCTGCCAGAGGCAATAATCACAATGTTTTCACAATGGATGTGGATCATCTTCCTGCGGGCATATATGTATGCAGGATAATTTCATTTAAACATAGCACCACGAAAATATTTACTAAAACAAAATAAATAAAACTTCAGCGTGTAATAGGCTGTTTGTGCCTCATCTCATAATTATAAATACGGGCAGCATTGATGCTATGATTTCGCGAACCTATATATAAAGGAATAGTACAACCTATCAACACGGCGCCGCCGGCTGCATAATACCATGGCAAATCCCCGTCGGACAACCATTTGATTCCCGAATATCCGATGAGCACGCCTCCGACAAGAGTCATAATCAAGGCAGGGTTATTATTACGCTTGGCCTGCAACAACTCATCATTGGCATCAGCATATGGCTTGCAGAGGTCTTCGAGTTTCATCAATGAGAGGTTTTTTCCCTGATAATCCAGGTCGGCACTTAAAAACCTTTTTTCGATGGAAATAGTATCCAAAACCGCATTTTGGGCGTAGACAGAATAAGTCAGAACCATGATAACTATTAAGAATGACAGTTTTTTCATGACAGTAGAGATTACAATGAAATCAAAACAAAATTAAGGATTTTATTTGACTGAACTCCTGCAAAATTGTTTTATTGTGGTAATTGAAAACCAGGTTGACTATTTTTGTCAAAAAATATTATTTATGAACGGCGATCCTGCGGTATACGAAACCCTGAAAACACTGAATATCCCTTTCGGATACCTCGAACATCCCCCTGCTCCTACCATTGAAATAGCCAAACAGTACTGGCACGGTCATGATGCGCAGCATTGCAAAAATCTCTTTTTCCGCAACCACAAAGGCAACCGGCATTACCTGGTTATTTTTGATTGCGACAAAAACCTTGCTATCCATGATATTGAAAAAATGTTGAAACAAGGCAAACTTACTTTTGCATCGGAACAGCGTATGCATAGGTATCTTGGTCTAAAACCAGGCTCTGTTTCGGCTTTCGGGCTGATACACGATACAGAAAACCATGTCCATGTGTTTATTGATACGAATCTGCAAAAAGCAACGAAAATCAGCTTTCATCCAAACGACAATACCGCTTCGCTGATTATCAGTTTCGCTGATTTTTTAAGGTATATGGAATGGACGGGCAACGCTTACGAATTTATTGAACTCTATTAGTTTTCAGGCTCCCGGAGATTAAAAAACATCCGTCAGTGCTGGCCAACTTAGCCCGTCAGGGACAAAACATCAAAAAACAACACCAAGCCTCGCCTCAGCGTCCTCTGATAAAAAGATATCTGTGAGTCACTTTCCGAGAGGATGACCATCTCGTTAAAACGATCGTCATTTCTTCACTAAAAAGAGTCAAGGGAATCATTCCGTTTGAGGCTTGTTGCGGTTTTTTATGAAGGTGTATAATACTACAGATAAAAGAATAATGGCCGCACCAATGTAAAACTCAGTGGTCATTTGCTCCGATTCGCCGAAAATAAAATAGGCCGCTATGATGCCGTAAACCGGTTCAAGGTTGATTGCCAGCACCACCTGGTAGGCGGAGAGTTTCTGCATAATTTTAATGGTAGCAGAAAAAGCAAAAGCCGTGCATACTATTCCCAGTATCATTAAGAAAAGCAGATCGCTGGAGGTTGGCATCAACACAAAAGAAAAACTGCCTTTTGAAATCAACAGGTAAATAGTTACAACCACGAAACCGCTGAGCATTTCATAAAAGGTGGCTATTTCCGGCTCGTAATGAAGCGCTATTTTTTTATTCAGCACGCTGAACAGGCTGGCCAGAAAAGCGCATATTATAGTAAAAATGATTCCCGCCACATAACGCGTTTCAAACCTGAAAATAATATAGATTCCAAGGATAATTATCAAGCCGATAATGACTTCTAACAACGAAATTTTTTTTCGGTTAACCAGCGGTTCCAGAAAGCTGGTAAACAAGGTGGTTACCGATAGACAGCCCAGAGTAACCGAAACATTAGAAACTTTTATCGCCTGAAAAAAACATATCCAGTGAGCTGCAATTACCACGCCTATCACAGCCAGCTTCATTATGTTTTTTATGGGCAGGCCCAGAGGCCTTTTAAAAATCACTATAAAAACAATCAATGCCAAAAAAGCTATCAGCATACGAAACCAAACCAGGTCGGCAGCGGGTAAATGGATAAGCTTGCCCAAAATGGCTGTAAATCCCAGGATAATGACCACCAGGTGTAAAAGAAGGTTATTTTTTATCAGATCTTTTTGCATTGAGCAATGATGTTTCACTGAAAAAAGGACTCAATGGCCAGCCGGTATGAATCCATACCGAAACCCGTGATTACCCCTCTGCAAACTTTAGCTGTCAAAGAGTTTTTACGAAAATCTTCCCGGGCAAAAATGTTAGAAATATGCACCTCCACCACCGGAGCAGGTATGGCAGCTATGGCATCAGCAATAGCAACGGAAGTGTGGGTATAGCCGCCGGCATTCAAGATTATACCATCATAAGCAAAACCGGCCTGCTGAATTTTATCAATAATCTCTCCTTCAATATTGCTTTGGTAATATTCAAGTTCCACATTTTTAAACCGCGCATATAATTCATCAAAAAATCCGGTAAAATTTTTGGTCCCGTAAATTTCTTTTTCACGTATCCCGACAAGATTAAGGTTAGGTCCGTTGATGATAAGTATTTTCATAAGAGTTTTTTACCATTAAAATAAGGTTTCGTCATCGGTTTTAGTATCATGACAAATTTACGATTTTATGCAAGTAAAAAGATTGGGATTTGATTTTTATTGTATTTTTGCCAGTACAAAAAAGGGGTGCCCTAAACAAACGGGCTGAGATCACACCCTCTGAACCTGATCCGGGTAATGCCGGCGTAGGGAGTAAGGGTTAAATAAACGGATGGCTATTGCCTCTTAAACCATCTTGATTTTAACGAAAAAAAACAAATCATGAAAAAAATTTTTTGGAGTATGATGTTGCTTTGCGCTATTCCGGTGCTGGCATGGGCGCAATTCAACATCACAGGTACAGTCCGCGAAAAAAGCTCCGGGCAGGCCTTGAGCGGAGCATCTGTGGGCATAGTAGGACAATACCTCGGGACAGTGAGTAATCCATCGGGGGAATTTACCCTCAGAAACATTAAACAAGGTTCGTACACGCTAAAGGTCTCTTATGTAGGGTACTCCGATTTTACCAAAGAAGTTGAGCTGAACAAAAATCTTTCGCTGACAATTGACCTTGAAAAACGCACCATCCTGCAGGATGAAGTAATCATCAGCGCCACCAGGGCCGCCGAAAATGAGCCGTCCACCTTTACCAATGTTGACAAACAAGAAATCAGCAGTATCAATTTCGGGCAAGACCTCCCCTATCTTTTGAGTACCACACCATCGGTGGTGGTATCGTCGGATGCAGGTAACGGCATAGGCTACACCAACATGAGAATCCGTGGCAGCGACATCAGCCGGATAAACGTTACCATGAACGGCATCCCGGTGAATGATGCCGAGTCGCAGAGTGTATTCTGGGTTGATTTGCCCGACTTCGCTTCATCCATTGATAATGTACAGATACAACGTGGCGTTGGCACCTCCACCAATGGGGCGGCTGCTTTTGGGGGCAGCATCAATTTTCAGACAACAAAACTCAACCCGGCAGCTTATGCCGAATATAATTTGTCGTACGGATCTTTTAACACCTGGAAAAACACCTTATTGGCAGGAACAGGCCTGCTCGCCGGGCACTGGGCAGTTGATGTACGCTTATCAAAACTCAATTCCGACGGGTATATTGAAAGAGCCGGCTCCGACATGAAATCCATGTTTATCAGCGGTGGATATTATGGCGAAAAAACCATCGTCAAAGCCATAATAACTTCAGGCAAAGAAAAAACTTACCAGGCCTGGAACGGTGTCCCCAAAGACTCGCTGAAAATCAACCGGCGGTATAATCCTTTTACCTATGAAAACCAAACCGACAATTATCAACAGGACAACTACCAACTGCTCGCATCACAGGAAATCGGGAAACATTTTCTTATTAACGCCGCAGCTCATTTTACCTACGGACGGGGTTACTATGAAGAATTTGAAGAAAATTCTTCTTTTGCTTCTTACGGATTGCCGGATGTCATCATCGGCATCGATACCCTGACTGCAGCTAACCTCGTGCGCCAGAAATGGATGAACAATCATTTTTTTGGAGGTACATTTTCCGGCACCTACGACAATAAAAAAAATCTCAAAATAATTATCGGAGGCGCCGGCAATCAATATTCCGGAGATCACTTCGGAGATATCATCCGGTGCAACTATCTCAACATCACAGAGAATCCATACCGCTGGCACGAAAACAACACAAAAAAGAACGAGTTTAACATCTATACCAAAATAAATCTTACCATAAAGAAGAAAGTTTTCGTCTATGCCGACCTCCAATACCGGACCGTAAAATTTGTGCTTGATGGCATCGATTCAAAACTGCGCGATGTCGCACAAACACACACTTTTCATTTCTTCAACCCCAAATTGGGCGTAACATACAATATCAATGATAAGCACAGAATGTACCTGGCACTGGCAATTTCAAACAGAGAGCCTAACGGTAACAACTTTGCCGATGCCGATCCTGCCGGGCCGGCGCCGGTACGTGAAAACATGTTCAATACCGAGCTGGGATACACTTTCAGCAGCAAATATGTTACCACCAGTTTCAACGGATATTTTATGTATTACAACAACCAGTTGGTTCTCACCGGAGAGATCAATGATGTTGGGTACGCCATCATGTCAAATGTTCCCAAAAGTTACCGCGCAGGCATCGAACTTAGCAGCGCCGCTCTCCTGTTTAAACACCTTACATGGAATTTGAACGCCAGTTTCAGCCAAAACAAGATCATTGATTTCACTGAATTTGTTGATGACTGGGACAATGGCGGACAGATACAAAACTATCTGGGTAGCACCAACATCGCTTTTTCACCGTCTGTAACAGCAGTAAATAATTTCACCTATAATTTCAAAGAACATTTCAATATTTCACTTATCAGCAGGTATGTTAGCAGACAATATATCGACAACACCTCCGACAAGGCACGTTCGCTGGACCCTTTCTTTGTATCCGATCTCCTGATGGAATACTCTTTCAAACTGGGACCTATCAAAGAAATCCGTATGTCACTCATGCTGAACAACATTTTTAATGAAAAGTACGAGAACAATGCCTGGGTGTACCGCTATTATTACAACGGCGCCTACAACACCATGGACGGATACTTTCCGCAAGCAGGGATTAACTTCATGGCCGGGCTCAAAGTCAGGTTATAGTTTGATTCAGGATATTTTTCGCCTGTTAGTTTCATAAAAAAATTGTAGGTTTGTCAACAAAAAACCTATGAAAATTTCTTTTATAAATTTCAGGACAAGTTGTATTATTTGCCTGCTGTTTTTGTACAGCATCATTGCAAATGCCCAAAAAGTCCCGGCATTCATTACCGACAGCCTCGACAATTATGTTGGCAAAGCATTGAAAATCTGGGATATTCCGGGGGTTGCCGTGTGCATTGTCAAAGATGGAAAAGTAATTGTAAACAAGGGTTACGGCGTTTGTGAACTAGGAAAAAACGATAAGGTAGACGAAAATACACTGTTTATGATTGGTTCCAACACCAAAGCCTTTACCGGAACGGCGCTTACCTGGATGGCTGTTGAAAACAAATGCTCTCTCAACGACAAAGTAAAAAAGTGGGTTCCGGAATTTTCGGCTAAAGACCCCTGGGTAGCCGAAAACGCAAACCTTACCGACATCGTGTGTCACCGCATGGGGACCTCTACTTTTCAGGGTGATTTTACCTTTTTCGACTCCGACCTGAACAGCAGCCAGATCATTGAAAAATACGGCAAACTAACACCTGTCCATGAATTTCGCACCAAATGGGGATATTGCAACACAGGTTTTCTTCTGGCTGGCCGGGCATTGAAACCTATCAGCGGCCTAAGTTGGGAAGATTTTATGCGGACAAAAATATTTGGCCCTCTGCAAATGAAACGAAGCCTGCCGCTCATTTCCGAAATAAACAACAAAACCAACAAAGCCTCGGCGCATACCCTCATTGAAAACGTCGTTAAAGTAATCCCTTACGGAAACTTCGACGCCCTGGCTCCCGCAGCCAGCATTTGCTCATCGGTGGAAGATATGAGCCATTGGCTGATAGTATTATTAGACAGCGGAAACTACCAAAACAAAAATGTTATTCCTTATGAAGCGATATTGAAAACCAGGGAACCACAGTCGGTCATTGGCAATGCCTACCACCCCTTCAACCAGTCGAACTACTCACTTTACGGCCTTGGCTGGGAATTACAGGATTATGAAGGCCATAATCTGGTGATGCACAATGGCGGTATCGACGGTTTTGTCACCTCAGTAACCCTAGTTCCCGACGAAAACCTTGGTATCGTGGTGCTGACCAACACCGATCAGAATTATTTATACGAAGCCCTGAAGTGGGAAATCCTCGATGCCTATCTTGGTCTCCCTTACAGAAACTACAGTAAACTGTACAGCAATTATTTCAAACGCAGGTCACAACGCGACAATAATGAAATCAAAGTATGGCGTGATTCGGCAGCTATGAATATCACCCCGCCCCTGCCCCTTTCAGAATTCACCGGCATTTACGAAAATGAAGTTTATGGTACCATCACCATAAAAAAAGATGCCGGCCTGCTGAAACTAAGCTTTGAACATCATAAAAATCTCTCGGCAAAATTAGAGTACATAGGCAACAACCGTTTTTTATGCACCTATAGCCAGCCCTTGTTTGGCATTAAAGTATTCCCCTTTGTTGTTGAACAAAATAAAGTGAAATCTTTTACCCTGAGTGTGGCCGATTTTCTTGAATATACTACCTACGAGTTCATAAAAAAGAAATAAACATTCATTTGAAATCGTGCCCTGCTCAACACCTCAAGTATAATGCGACAAATGTTTCTTTACTATCAAAAGCTATAACCCTTGTGTATCATGACATGGCTAAATAACCTTTTCTTAAACGATTCGGTAGCACATACCATACTGGTATTCAGCCTGGTGATAGCCATAGGCGTTTTGTTGGGAAAAATAAAAATCTTCGGCATCTCACTGGGAGTGGCCTTCGTGCTTTTTGCAGGAATTTTAGCCGGTCATATGGGATTGAGGGTCAACCATCAGGCAGCCGAATTTATCAAAGAATTTGGCCTGGTGTTGTTTGTGTTTTTTATTGGCCTTCAGTTAGGCCCGGGCTTTTTTTCTTCGTTAAGAAAAGATGGTTTGAAATTGAATTTACTTGCGGTAGGCATTGTTTTTCTCGGAGCCCTTACCAGCATGATGATTCATTTTATCTCAGGCGTTTCCATGCCGGTACTGGCAGGCATTATGTCGGGTGCGGTAACCAACACGCCCGGCCTGGGTGCAGCACAACAGGCTTTGAAACAGGCTTGCGGACCCGATTCACCTGATCTCGGCCTGGGCTATGCCGTGGCCTATCCATTTGGCGTGCTGGGCGTTATTCTTACCATGATTTTAATACGCAAAATCTCTAAAACTGATCTTAAAAAAGAACAACGGGAATACGAACAAAAACAAAACCCTCAGGAAGCAAAACCCGAAAAAATAAGCATTGAGATAACAAACCCGCTTTTTTTCGGAAAAAAAATTAAAGAAATCAGCCACCATCTTCACAATGATGCGGTAATTTCAAGGATATTGCATAATGGAACGGAATCCATTGCCAATTCCGAAACAAAATGCGAAAGCGGCGATATCGTGCTGTTGGTGGCTCAGAAAGGCGACATACCTGAACTTGTTAAATTGCTCGGAAAACCCAGCACTTTAGACTTAGCGGCATACCCGGGTAAATTGGTTTCGCATCAGGTTTTTGTTACCAACCGCCCGGTGATTGGAAAAAATCTTTCCTCACTGAAACTACGCTCACGTTTTGATATCAACATCACCCGCATTACCCGTGCAGGCATCGAATTGGTGGCACACCCCGACATCGTGCTGCAGTTTGGCGACAAGCTGACCGTGGTGGGCGACGAAAAACATATCGAAAACGTAGCACATCTGTTGGGAAACTCCCTGAAACGTCTGGATGAGCCCGGACTCTTCCCAATCTTTACCGGCATCATGTTAGGCATCATTCTGGGCAGCGTGCCATTGGCCATCCCGGGAATACCAACACCGGTAAAACTGGGTATGGCTGGCGGCCCGCTGATTGTGGCCATTTTGCTCAGCCGATACGGCTACAAACTCTCCCTGAACTCGTACACCACACCCAGCGCCAACAAGATGCTGCGCGAGACGGGCATCGTAATGTTTTTGGCCGGCGTAGGCCTCAAATCAGGCGAAAGTTTCGTATCCACCTTATTGCAGGGCGACGGCCTGCTATGGATAGGCTATGGCGCTATTATCACGGCCGTACCTATCATAATTATTGGTTTCATCACAAAATTTATCCTGAAAAGAAATTTCTTCGAGTTGTGCGGTTTGCTTGCAGGCAGCATGACCGACCCTCCGGCGCTGGCCTTTGCCAACACTATTGCGCAGTCGGATGCCCCGGCAGTAGCTTATGCAACAGTCTATCCCCTGGTGATGTTCCTGAGGATAATCATCGCGCAGTTGTTGGTGTTGATGTTTGTGTAAAATTGATTTATGGGTTATATTGATGGTATTTCCAAAGGCAAACATATAATCCCCCAACTTATAGATTCAAAAAATTTTATCCTCAACCCTGATTCCAAAATTATCATTTCTCATCACAGCCTTAGGAACGAAAAAAATTCGTACCTTTGCAAAAAATTTGCACCTTTTACCATAAAGCATTGTCTGTCAATATATTTAGGCAATTTGTAAGATAATTTTATAAAGCATAATTCTAAAATTAACTATTACTTCTGACCTCAAACTACAAAAATCAATATATGTCTTTAACAAAACTCAGAAACATCGGCATTGCAGCTCATATCGACGCCGGCAAGACCACCGTCACCGAACGCATATTATTTTTTACCGGAGTAACCCGTAAACCTGGCGAAACCCACGACGGAGAAGCTACCATGGACTTTATGAAACAGGAGCAGGAACGCGGCATTACCATTGCCTCGGCGGCCATTTCATGCTCATGGAAAGACCATCAGATAAATATCATCGACACCCCCGGGCACGTCGATTTTACCGTGGAAGTTGAACGTTCGCTGCGCGTAATCGACGGCATGGTAGCCGTGTTTTGCGCCGTGGGCGGCGTGGAACCACAAACCGAAACCGTCTGGAACCAGGCAAACCGCTATAAAGTGCCCAGGATAGGATTTGTAAACAAACTGGACCGCACAGGAGCCAACTACGGCGAAGTAGTAACCATGATGAACAAATACCTTGACGCCAAAGCTCTGTCGTTTCAACTCCCAATGGGTTCCGAAGAAAATTTTACCGGTATCATAGATATCATTGAACGCAAGGCCTATGAGTTCGACGAAAACAACCTCAGAAAAGAAATTGAGATACCGGAGGAATACAAGCAATCATGCGAAGAACAACGCATGTTGCTGGTAGAAAAACTCGGCGACTACGATGAAGAAATCCGCAACCTGTATTTTGATGAAAAAGACATCCCTGCCGCACTCATAAAAAAAGCCGCCCGTGAAGCCACGCTGAAACTGCTCATCACACCGGTATTCTGTGGTGCCGCATACAAAAACAAAGGAGTACAACTGCTCCTCGATGCCGTGGTGGAATACCTGCCTTCGCCCATCGACGTGGGAGCTGTTGTTGGCTTCGACATTGATGATCCGGAAAAAACGCGGAGTAGAAACCCTTCCACCAAAGAGCCTTTTGCGGCTCTCGCCTTTAAGCTTATCCACGATCCATATGTTGGACAGCAGACATTTATTCGCATCTATTCCGGCAGACTGACCAGTGGCATGCAATTGCTCAATTCCACCAAAGGAAAATACGAACGCGCTGGCCGTATCCTGAAAATCAGAGCCAAAGACCGCGAAGAAATGAGCGAAGCCGGGCCGGGCGACATAGTAGCCCTCATCGGGATGAAATTTACAAAAACCGGCGACACGCTTTGCGACAGCGAACATCCGCTGCATCTGGAATCTATCCATATCCCGCCAACAGTAATTGAACTAAAAATCAACCCTGCAAAACGTTCCGATCAGGAAAAAATGATAGATTCGTTGCAAAAACTCGCCAACGAAGACCCATCGTTCACCATGCGCTACGATGATGAAACCAACGAAACCATTGTGTCGGGTATGGGCGAGCTGCACCTCGAGATTATCATCGACAGGCTGCGACAGGAATTTGGAGTAGAAGTAGTGGTTGGACAACCTTCGGTAGCGTTCCGTGAGGCCATCTCCGCTGAAGCTGAAAATGATTACAAACATGCCAAACAAAGCGGCGGTCGCGGACAGTTTGCCCGCACCGTGCTACGCATTGAACCCAACGAAGGCAAAGGCTACGAGTTTGTTGACAAGATCAAAGGCGGTGTGGTACCTTCGGAATATGTAACTTCGGTAAACAAAGGTATATTGAAAACACTGGAAAGAGGCATCATTGCAGGCTTCCCCATTGTGGATGTAAAAGTTACGCTTGTTGATGGAGCTTATCATCCGGTGGACTCTTCGGATATGGCATTCCAGACATGTGCCTCCATTTGTTTTAAAAACGCTTTTCTTAGTGCCGACCCTAAACTGCTGGAGCCAGTGATGAAAGTGGAAGTTAACACCCCCGACGAATATATCGGAGAAATTGTAGGTAACCTCAACCGTCGCCGCGGCCGTATCGAAGCCATGCGCCGCTACCGTAAAGGTTCACAAAAAGTTAATGCCTTTGTTCCGCTGATGGAGATGTTTGGCTACGCCACGCAATTAAGAAATATGTCGAGCGGAAGAGCCAACTATTCTATGGAATTTTTCCAATACGAAGCCGTGCCCAGAGCCATACAGGAAGAAGAACTGAAGAAGATTGCGGAGAAGAAGAGACTGGAGAGGATGCAGTGAAGTGTTTAGCTGTTTAGGTAGTTAGCAGGTCAGCAGGTTGCAGGTTACAGGTGGCAGATTGGCTGTTGGTGACAATGATTAAACCCTAAGCTTTTCATAATTTAGGCACATTTTTTCACAAAAAATTGTTTAAAACTTT
>DAOOWO010000019.1:0-15024 GCA_035371225.1 Bacteroidales bacterium
TCAATATTTAGCAGTATCCATGAGCCTTGCCCAAGATAATTCATGATGAGCATCAGTTTCACAAACATCCAACTGATCCGGATATTATTTTTGCCGCAATGCCCCAGATCGGAATATAAGGCTTCGGCCCCAGTGGTGGCCAGGAAAATTGCCCCGAGAAGCACAAATCCTCCAGGATGTGCCGTCAGAAAATCAATGGCATAATAAGGGTTAAAAGCTTTGAAAATATAGGGTGCCCGGACTATATACATCATGCCAACGATGCCCAGCATGGCAAACCAAAAAAACATTATAGGCCCGAATGAACTGCCAACGACTTTTGTGCCGAACTTCTGATAACTGAATAGCGCCAGAATGATTAATAATGCTATGGGAAGTACTGGCACATGGGAATCAATCAATAACAATCCTTCGGTTGCCGAAACTACAGTAATAGAAGGGGTAATGACACCATCAGCCAGCTCTGTGGCCCCGCCAATAATGGCAAATACAAATATCCAGGGGGCTTTTTTCCTGATCAGAGCAAACAGCGAAAAGATACCTCCTTCTCCCTTATTGTCGGCTCGAAGGGCAATGACCACATATTTAACCGTTGTAAGCAACGTAAGGGTCCAGATAACACAGGATATGGCGCCAATAACAAATACAGGAGTGATGGCTATGCTGCTGCCTAATACGGCACGCATCACATATAAAGGGGAGGTGCCGATGTCTCCGTAAACAATTCCCAATGTCATAATGACACTGAAAAAGGAAACTTTGGATTTAACAGACTTATTATCCTGCATTTTTAATAATAAAATGGCAAATATAAATCAACAATTATCTAAAAATCTATTTATACGAAAATATTTTTATCAACAGCCGGAAAAATACTGATCAACATGGGCTTATTATGGCCGTTTGAAGCTCTTATGGTAAGTAAATTGTCCCGCCGCAGTTGTCTTTTCTTGCACCGGTAACACTTTTCAGACAGTTGTTTTCGTTGCGCATGCGCAGCACACCCAGGAATGCAAAAATCAATGCCTCTTTGTACTCTACCGTTTCTTTGGAAGGAATAATAATTTCGGCTTTACATTTTTGTGTTATCCTGCTCATCAAAAATTTGTTTAATGCTCCGCCGCCTGTTACCAACACTTTTTTTGCCTTGATGGTGTTGATTTGTTGTGCAATTTTCCCTGCAATATGTTCGGTGCAGGTACGCAATTTATCTTCAAGAGTAATTTCGGGGAGATTGTTCAAAACTGATAGGAAAGCAGTTTCTATCCATTCTCTTCCCAGCGACTTGGGAGGTTTGAGGCTGTAATAGCTCTGCTGGTCCAGAATGGCGAGCAAAGGGAGTGATACCTTCCCCGAAGAAGCTGTTTTTCCGTCGGTATCAAAATCTTTTCCGGCTTTGCGGGCAAGGTAATTTAAAACAATATTTGCAGGGCTGACATCGAAGGCTATTCGTTTTGATTTTTTATTATAGGATAAATTTGAAATGCCACCGATGTTCAGACAAATGTCGTAATCGGCAAAAAGTAATTCATCGCCAATGGGCACCAGCGGGGCTCCCTGACCCTGCAATGCAACATCGGATATTCTGAAGTCGCTGATAGTGGTAATTCCTGTTTCTGCTGCAAGAGAAGCGCCGCTGCCAATCTGCACGGTGAGTTGTTTTTGGGGTTGGTGAAAAATAGTATGACCGTGACTGCTGATAAAATCAGGCCTAAATTGGTTTTCGGAAAGAAATTTTTTGACCTGTTGGCCGCAATACCTTCCGTATTCGTTATGAAGCAACATAAAATCCAGTGCCGGCAGGGAGGATGCCTGCGACAGTTTTTTTTTCCAGGTTTCAGTATATTTAATGGTGGAAGCTTTAATGATTTTCCCCGACCATTTGTTTGCGGAATACTCGAACAGGCAATAGGCAATATCAAGCCCATCAAGGGATGTGCCCGACATTAGCCCGACTACGTGGTATTTTTTTGGCATAGGAGGGGATTATAACGCTGAAAGAACGTGTTCCATCTGGGTACCGCGCGAACCTTTTACCAAAATTAAAGCGTGGTGTAAAGGGTTGATTTTAAGATAATCACGTAGCTGTTGTGAACTCTTAAATGTTAGAAAGTCATTACGGGTGTTGGCTTCAAAAAAATTTGAACCAACCAGGAAAACCTGGTTATAATTGGAGTTGTTTAAAAATTCTATGATTTTTTCGTGCTCTGTCTTTTTATATGCTCCCAGTTCAAGCATATCGCCCAACATCACAACCTTGTTCATTGACTGCATCAGGTTGAAATTTTCAAGTGCGGCAATCATACTGGTAGGATTGGCATTATAAGCGTCAAGTATGATTGTATTATCCTCTTTGTGTATGAATTCCGAACGGGAGTTGGAAGGAAAGTAGTTTTCCACGGCATGTTTTATCTGTTCATGGCCTACTTGAAAATATTCTCCAATCGCGATGGCACATAAAATATTTTCAAAATTGTATTTGCCTATCAATTTTGACTCAATAATAGTTTTTTTATTTTCCCAGTAAAGTTTTACATAAGGATTGGCTACAATAAACGTAGTGTGTACATCGGCTTGTTGATTCGTGCCGTAGGAGTATTGCCTGATGTTAAGCGCATGGGCTTTGAGGATGGTGTTATTGAAGTTAATAAAAACCAATCCGTCGTTTTGTTCCAGATATCTGTAAAGTTCAGTTTTTGCTTTTATGACATTTTCAAAATTTCCAAATCCCTCGAGATGTGCTTTGCCGACATTGGTAATCAGGCCGTAGTCAGGTTGTGAAATTTTACAAAGCTGTTGTATTTCGCCTACATGATTGGCTCCCATTTCAATCACAGCCATTTCGTGCTGGGGTGTAATTTGCAGTATGGACAGGGGAACACCAATATGGTTATTCAGATTACCCTGGGTTGAAAATACCTTGTATTTTTCAGAGAGAACAGCGTATATAAGCTCTTTGGAGGTGGTTTTTCCGTTGCTTCCGCTAATGCCAATAACAGGGATGTTGAGTTTTGACCTATGAAAGGCTGCCAGGTTTTGCAAACATTCCAGTACGTTATCCACCAGAATGGTTTTATCGTTGCAACTATATTCTTTATCGTCAATGATGGCATATGCAACGCCATTATCGAGTGCTTGTTGTGCAAATTTGTTACCGTTGAAGTGTTCGCCTCTCAAGGCAAAAAACAAAGAATCCGGAGTGAGTTTTCTGGTGTCAGTGCTTATCGAAGGATGTGCCAGGAATATCTCGTATAATTGTTCTATATTCATATTTGTATTTAATAAAAAACCCCGCTTGCAAAATAAGCGGGGTTTTTTGAGAATAAAAAGTATTTTTTCTAATAGTTACCAACAGGGCTACCAACACGTGTCATGGCGCAACGGAATCCGATACAGTCGGTAGATAGGTTTTCGTCCAAAAACCTTCTGTTGCCCGGGCTGATCCAGTATTGCCTGTCTCTCCAGGAACCGCCCTTGTAAACGCGTGCTTTGTCGTTGATCATTGAATTTACCCCATAGTCATACATTATTGGTGTTTCAACATCTTCAGCAGTCCAGTCGCCGCCAACAAGCATGCTGGAAGTTAAATCGCCGTCGAGATAATTTCTGTTATCGGCCTGGCGGTAATTTCTTCTGTCTTTGCTTTCTTCCACGGTAACGTCGCGCATCTGAATACGGCCAAGGCTGTCTTTATCTTCGAGCACGCCATCGGCATCTCTGACTTGTGTCTGGTAAACATTTCCTCTGAATGACCTGAAGTCGGCATAATCTTCAAATGATAAGGGTCTGTACACATCCATTACCCATTCGGAAACGTTGCCGGCCATACAATACAAGCCATAATCATTGGGCCAGTATGAATATACGGGAGCTGTGATATCTGCAGCATCGTTGAGGTTGCCTGCAACACCCATGTTATCGCCGCGGCCGCGTTTGTAGTTTGCTACAAAATCGCCGAGGTTGTTTAACCTGTCGTTACGGGCAATGTGTCCGTTCCAGGGATATATTCTGCGTTCCAGAACGCGTTCATAGAGGGTATTTCCAATAAGTCCAAGCGCTGCAAATTCCCATTCGGCTTCGGTCGGCAGACGGTATTTCGGCAAAAGAATACCGTCTTCCATACGTACTTTACGTGTGCCGGATCCGTTGGGGTCCATATCATAAAGGTCGTTTTTCACCATTCCTTCATATTGTCCGGCCAGGTAGGCATCGGTGTTGAAGTTTTCTTCGTTCTGCTGGTTGGGGTCCATTTTAAGGATACCTTCACGCATCAGGATGTATTCGTTCACGCGGTCAGTTCTCCAGTTGCAGTAGTCAGAAGCCTGTACCCAGTTTACGCCAACCACCGGATAATCGCGGTAGGCAGGATGACGTAAATAATAATCTACGTAAGGTTCATTGTAGGCCAGACGATCGCGCCAGACAAGGGTGTCGGGGAGGCGTTTCTGCCATACTTCAGGATAATCCACGCCGAATACTCTTCGTGTCCAATAAAGGAATTCACAATAGTCCAGATTGCGTACTTCGGTTTGGTCCATATAAAAAGAAGATACCGTAATTCTACGCGGGTAGTTGTCCCAGTCATAAAGTACATCCTGCTCTGTACGACCCATCATAAAAGTACCGCCTTCAATTAATACAAGGCCTGGTCCTGTTTCCTGTTCTTCGTAAGGTACTACTTCAAAACCGCCGTTTTTGGGGTTGTTATATTCCCAGGCAGTAGTATTGGAAACTTCTTTTTTACAGGAGCTCAGAAAGAATGTGGCAGTCAGGGCCACTGTCATAAAAACGATTAATCTTTTAATATACATTGTTTATCGGTTTTTTGTTTCTATAATATAACTAAAAAGAGGGGCAATTTATTGCTCTGACTCTTTTTGATGGCGGTTTGCAATTAAACTGCAGTGCGAAAGATACTTCGTGAGCGCCGCCTGTAGCATTAGTCAGTTTGGAAACTGTCAGGTCGTAGCTGTATCCGACTTTAAACATGCTTACCTGTAATCCTACCATAAATATAATTGCGTCAGAGTTTTTAAAGTTTTGCCTGAACCACAATCCTCCAACAAACGGATACCGGTTAAAGTATAAACCATAATTTATCTGTTGGAAATTCTGTTGTTGCATGAACAGAATGTTTGGTGACAAGGTAGGGGTATGGTCGTTGCTTCTGCGGCGTACTTTTTTTACCAGATTAATAATACCTCCGGCATGGACGGTAAATTTCATAGGCATGCGGCTTTTGCTGATAAAACCTTCGTCGGGCATAGTGAGATGGTGTGCAGCAAAGCCCACAAAATAATTTTCTCCGTAACCCAGGATACCGGCGGCAAAGTCAGCGTTTCTTTTGGTCAGGCGTGAAGGTGGAACTTCGTTGGTATTGAAAACAAATCCGTGCCTTTTATCAATCATATCCGGAAAAGTCAGCTTTTGCCAGTCGAGGTGCTTTTGAAAATAAGCCGCCTGCAATGCGAGTTTCATAGAAAACGAACGGTTGACTTCCAGGCGGAATGAGTACATAAACGATACCGTAGTGGTGTTAAGAATACCTTGTCCGGCACGGTCGGTATTAAGCAATACGCCAATACCACCGGATAATTTTTCGACATGCTGATCGTAGGATGCGTTATAGGTAACATAAGTTCCGGAGATGGACGGCCACTGGTCGCGGAAATTCAGGATGACTCTTGGACATAATGCCGTGCCGGCAAAAGCCGGATTCAGGTATAAGGGGTTTGCATAGTATTGTGAAAAATGCGGATCCTGAGCAAAACTGACACTTCCCATCATTACCAACACAAAAACAATACAGGTGTAAATCTTTTTCATATCGAATATTTTTTAGTTCTGAACATAATAACGAAACTTTCAGTGATTGTATTGGCAAAAGAGTAAAAATTTTACAATATCCTGCATAACAATAAAATTAGCCCCGTTCCGTTATTATGAAATATTTTAACAAGCAAAAATAGTATATTTTTAATTACACAAAGTTTCCTGAGGTCTTTTTTTTAACATTTTTACTCATTATTAATTGTAAAGGTTACAAAATGATTATTTTTTTTGATAAAATATGGTTTTGAAAATTTTAGATAATTTTACACGGTTCAAAAAACGTATGATGTTTAAGAAATTTTTGCTGCTGATTTGTTTTATATTCTCACAATCAATAATATACGCACAACAAAAGGCGATACCATCCCAAAGCGAGTATAAAATTCACTGGAACACTCCGGGAAAATTATATATCAGTGAACTCACAAAAAAAGAGTTTCTGAGATTTGATGGTGCGGTTTACTCCGATAGTACGGATATTCCTTATTTTTTTAAAATACTGGACGTAATCAGATCATCGTCAGTTCCTGAGGTCGCCATTAATGACGCCGTGTATGAAGAATTGCCTGCGGCCGATCTTCAGCTTGTTAGTGTTGACAAAGCTATAATTGGCGAGCAAATCGATATTATTTCCCGGGTATCGTATCAAAATAAAAAACCTTTTTTGTTAATAAGTTTTATCCCATTGCGCAAAAACAGTTTCACCGGTAAAACCGAACGCTTGGTTTCGTTCAGCCTTGATTTTTCGTACATTAAGTCAAAAGAACTTGCCGGAAACAGCAAGGCACAGCAGTACGCCTCACATTCTGTATTGCAGTCGGGCGATTGGTATAGGGTGGATGTCAGCCGCAGCGGTATTCATAAAATTACTTATGATGATCTGGCTGCCATGGGCATGAATGTTTCGGGGTTAAATCCTAAAAATCTTCGGGTTTATGGTAATGGAGGGAAGATGTTGCCCGAAAATAATGCTGATTTCAGACATGACGATCTGGTTGAAAACGCAATTTTTGTGTATGGCGAGGGTGATAATAGTTTTAACCAGGGGGATTATATTTTATTTTATGCCCAGGGCCCCGAATATTGGACTTTGGATACAACAAAAGGGGTTTTTAACCATAAAGTAAATAAGTTCTGCACCAGTTCAGGCTATTTTGTTACCGCCAGTCTGGGTGCCGGAAAACGGGTAGGGCCGGCTCAGCTTTCGTCTGCAGCGCCTACCCACGTGGTGACTACCTTTACTAATTATTCATATCACGAAAAGGACTCTATCAACCTGATAAAATCCGGGCGCGAATTTTACGGAGAGGTTTTTGACCTGGTCACATCACGAACCTTTGGTTTTAGTTTTCCGAATCTTGTCAGTGGCTCGCAGATGTACGTTAAAGCAGGTCTCCTGGCCCGGTCGGTCAACGTGGGCAGTTCATTCAGAATATATGCCAACAATAATAGTATCGGACTGATTTCCATTTCGGCGGCTTCGCCCGATTATACTGCGGCCTATGCCCGCATTGCTGATGCTGAATTGAACTTTAATGCAGTAAGCCCGCTGAATCTCCGTCTGGATTATAACAAGGGGTCTAATGCCTCGGCCGTTGGCTGGTTAGACCATATTGAAGTGAATGCCGATTGTTACCTGACTTTTACCAGCGGTCAGATGTCTTTTCGCGACAAGACATCCATCGGCCATATCTCTGAGTTTGTGTTAAACAATGCCTCATCAGGTATCACTATCTGGGATGTGACCGATCCCGCTGAAGTCAAAAGAGTAGATGCCACCCAGACCGGCAGCAGCCTTACTTTTAAAATGAATACGGATTCGCTGAAGGAATTTGTGGCTTTTGACGGCACGTCATTTTTTCCGGTCACTGGTCAGGGTAAAATTCAGAACCAGGACCTGCACGGCCTGGCACAACATGATATGATTATTGTTGCCTATCCTGAATACACTGGCGAAGCTTCGCGGATTGCCGATATGCACCGCAACGACGATAACCTGACTGTAGTGGTTACTACGCCTCAACTGATTTATAATGAGTTTTCTTCGGGTAATCAGGATGTTACTGCGATAAAAGGTTTTGTTAAAATGTTTTACGACAGGGCTGGAAACATTAACGAACAACCGAAATATCTTTTATTATTTGGTGATGCTTCATATGATTATAAAAACAGGTTAGAGAATAATACCAACCAGGTGCCCACTTATGAATCAAACAACTCTTTGGAACCCTCCGGATCTTTTTTAACGGATGATTATTTTGGTTTTCTGGATGATGACGACAATGGCCCGTACAACAATCTGCTGGATATTGCCGTGGGCAGAATTCCTGTTCAAAACATCGACGAAGCAAGGGCTGTAACGGATAAAATATTAAATTATAAAGCAAAGTATGATTTAATTTCTTCCAAGACTTCCTGTTCAGGATTTTCTGATGCTATTTCCAATCTGGCCGATTGGCGGAATGTGTTGTGTTTTATAGCTGATGATTCGGACCTGGTTGGGGAGGATTTTTTGGGACAGTCTGAAAGTATTGCTAATTATGTGGATACCACGTATAATAATTTTAATCTGGATAAAATTTATCTTGATGCATACACCCAGTATTCCACACCGGGAGGTCAGCGGTATCCTGATGCTACGGATGCCATTAATAAAAGGGTGGCTAAAGGCTCCCTGATTGTTAATTATATCGGTCATGGCGGAGAAGTGGGATGGGCACACGAAGCTGTGATTGGGGTTTCGGATATCAACGGATGGGAAAACAAAAACAATACGCCATTGTTTGTTACAGCCACCTGCGAATTCAGCCGTTTTGACGACCCCGGCCGAACCTCAGCAGGAGAACTGGTGCTGTTAAACCCTAACGGCGGTGGGGTGGCTCTTTTTACCACCACCCGATTGGCCTATGCGGGATCAAATTATTCACTGAATTATAATTTTTATAAAGAAGTATTCAAAAAAAATGCGGGTGAATACCCTTTACTGGGCGATGTGATAAAAATATCCAAAAACCTGATGGGCTGTGCCGCTGCCATCAGCAATTTTGTGCTGCTGGGCGATCCCGCGATGAAACTTTCCTATCCTGAATTTAATGTGGTTACTACATCACTAAACAACCATCCTTTAGCCGGAGAGCAGGATACCCTGAGGGCATTGCAAAAAATCACGGTTCAGGGATATATTGCCGATAATGCAAATGTGAAGCTCACCAACTATCAGGGAACAGTAATGCCGGTGGTGTTTGATAAATCAATACAGGTGGTATCCAATGGAAACGACGCCGGTACACAGGACCCTTTCAGAATGCAGAAAAGTATTATTTACAAAGGCAAAGCACGGGTGACTAACGGAGATTTTAAGTTTACGTTTGTCGTTCCCAAGGACATAGCGTATAATTTTGGAAACGGCCGTATCAGCTATTATTCGCAGAATGGTGTTACGGATGCCAATGGCTTTTATGAAGATTTTATTATCGGCGGAACCAGTAATGACAGCATCACCGATGAACAAGGCCCTGAGCTGAAAATATTTATGAATGATGTTCGTTTTGTGTCGGGTGGCCTTACCGATAAAAATCCTGTTTTGCTGTTGTTCCTGAACGATTCCGCCGGAGTGAATACTATTGGCAGTGGAATAGGACATGATATTGCCGCTGTTCTGGACCAAAACACCGAAAAGACCTTCGTACTCAACGATTATTACGAGTCGGACATGGATACTTATCAGAGCGGAATGGTGCGTTATCCGTTCTCAAATCTCGAAAATGGCGAACACAAACTGAAAGTGAAAGCATGGGATGTTTATAATAATTCTGCTGAGTCGGAAATAGATTTTGTGGTTGCTGAATCGGCCGAACTGGCTCTTAACCATGTATTGAATTATCCTAACCCTTTTACTACTTATACTGAGTTCTGGTTCGAACATAATCAGCCTTGCTGTGGGCTGGACGTTCAAATTCAGATTTTTACGATTACCGGGAAATTGATTAAAAGCATACAGACTACCGTGGAGACCAATGGGTTCCGGGCCGACCCCATTCCCTGGGACGGCAGGGATGATTTTGGCGATGTGATTGGCAAAGGGGTATATGTTTATATGCTGAAAGTAAAAAACAGCACCGGGCAGGTATCGCAAAAGACTGAAAAACTGGTGATTCTGAAATAATCCGGTGCAGTACCAATATTATTGCCATTTTTTTTATAATTTTGTACATTATCTGAAAAATGAAATTCCGGTTTGTCCTAATCTGTATCCTTACTTGCATTGTATGCGTTTCCAATGCTCAAAAATCCGGCAACGGGAATTTTGCAGTCAATTCGGTATTATCGTCGGGTCAGTGGTTTAAGATTGGTATTATACAACAAGGCGTACACTGTCTTACCTATGCAGATATGGTTCAACTGGGCGTTTCAGAACCATTCAGTTCGGCTGATTTCAGACTGTATGGTAACGGCGGTGCCATGCTTCCCGAAAGTAATGCTTCGTTCCGGTATGACGATCTGATGGAGAATCCTGTGATGGTTTATGACGGTGGTGATGGGTACATCAATGCGGGAGATAGTATCCTTTTTTATGGACAAAATACCGTCAGTTGGAAATACAATGCTGCCCTACAGCGGTTCGAGCGGGCAATAAACTTATATGCAGATACAGCATATTATTTCTTTACTTTTGATCAGGGCCCGGGCAAAAGAATACAAACGTATCCCCAGATTTCACAGCCGGAAGATACCATTGTGAGCACATTTGATGAACATTTGTTTCATGAGCAGGATTCAGTAAATTTGTTGCGATCCGGAAAACAATGGTATGGAGAAGTTTTTAATGATTTGGAAACTAAGAATTTTAGTTTTACAATGACCGACGTTGTGCCCTCCATCCCGCTCAGTATCAGTATAAATATGGCTGTTAGTTCCATACAAAAAAGCGTGGTTACTTCGTTTGTTGATGGAGTGGTAAATTCTACTGATACTATATTGCCGATTGACGGAAATGTCAATTCCGATTATGCCAAACCCAAGACAATATCTCTTAGTGTTCTGCCTCAGGGCGATACCATTACGGTTAGTATTTCATATAATAAGCCTCAGAGTTCCTCCGTTGCCTGGCTGAATAGTATTGATTTGACGGGCACCAGGGCGCTTACATACCGCGGCAGGCAAATGCATTTCCGTAATGCGGGTACTGCTGGAAAAGCAGTTAGCCGCTTCGGCATGACTACCACGACGGTTCCCCCTGACATTTGGAATATTACCGATTATATGGAAATTGCAACTATGCCGTTGGATATCAATGGCGGCACCTGCTCGGTGACTGCCTATACGGATAGCGTGCTTGAATTTGTGGCCTTTGATGAAAACAATTTGTTACATCCTATACTATTGGGCAGCATTCTTAACCAGAACCTTCACGGCATGCCACAGGCAGAATTGGTGGTGGTTACTCATCCTGATTTTTTAAATGAAGCCAATACCCTTGCCGATTTTCACCGTACGGTGGATGGAATGATGGTTGCTGTGGCCACCACAACGCAGATATATAATGAGTTTTCATCTGGTAAGCCCGATCCTGCTGCTATTCGCGATTTTTTGCGCATGTTTTATGAACGCGGACAAACCGATTCCCTTCACAGGATCAAATATGTGCTTTTGATGGGTGATGGCTCTTATGATATGAAAAACCGCCTGAAAGCCAATACCAATTATATTCCTGCCTGGCAAACCAATAACTCTCTTGTGCCCACTTCATCTTATGTTTCTGATGATTTTTTTACCATGCTTGATCCACAGGAAGGTGAAAATCTGGCAGGCAACCTGGATATTGGTGCCGGGCGTTTTCCTGTTACTTCAAGTCAGGAAGCCGCGGTTATTGTTGAAAAATGCATACGGTATGGTACCCGCGAAGATTTCATTCCCGACTCATACGAAACCGGCAGGGTATCCAACTTTGATCCCTGGCGTAACGCTCTGACATTTATTGCCGATGATGAGGATATCAACCTGCATCTGAAACAGGCCGAAAAACTGGTTACTTTGGTTGATTCAATCACAAAAAACTTCAATATTGATAAGATTTATCTGGATGCTTACAAGCAAATCAACACGCCCTTTGGTACTAAATATCCCGAAGTAAATCAGGTCATCGACAAACAAATAGCCAAAGGCACGCTGATGGTGAATTACACGGGACATGGCGGTGAAACAGGATTGGCTTCCGAAAATGTCCTGACCATGGATGAGATTGAGCAATATGCCAATTATCATAATCTGCCGATCTTTGTTACCGCCACCTGTGAGTTTAGCCGTTACGACAATCCCGCCTTCCTGTCGGCTGGCGAAAAACTGTTGCTAAACCAAAAAGGCGGCAGCATTGCTTTGTTTTCGACAACCAGGGTGGCCTATGCCCATAGCAACGAAATTGTAAACCGCAATTTACTGAAAACTGCTTTTGTTCCTGTCTCCGGCGAGAAAGTAAGGTTTGGCGATATGATTCGCAAGGCAAAAAATTTGTGCGCGGCAGGCGTTTATATGCAGAATTTTACACTGCTTGGCGATCCGGCTCTGGCCTTTGCTATTCCTGATTATAAAGTTATTACCAATTTTTGCGGCATGGACCCGGCTTCTGCTAATGACACCCTGTTTAATGGCAACGTGGTTACCGTAAGAGGATATATTGCTGATGAAGATTCCGTTATTCAGCAAGACTTTAATGGTAAACTTTATCCAATAGTATATGACAAACCGGTTTTATGCCATACGTTAGCCAATGATCCCGGTGCCAGTCTGATAAAAGACTTTTATCTGCAACAAAGCGAAATATACCGGGGCAATGTGACAGTCACTAACGGTATGTTCGAGTTTTCTTTTTTTGTTCCACGCGACATAAGCTTCTCAGATGGTTTCGGGAAAATAAGTTTTTATGCTAAAAGCCATTTTCATGATGCCACGGGTGTACTCGATAGCTTGAAATTATTTAATAATGGGAACAGTCAAAGTGCCGATATCACCGGCCCCGCGGTAGCCGCCAATATGGAGTCTCTGTCCTTTGTTGACGGTGATAAAACATCCAGTCAGCCGCTGATGCTTTTGTACCTGCGGGATACCAGCGGCATCAATTGTTTTAACATCGGAATAGGCCATGAAATAACTGCGGTTCTTGACGATGACTATGACAATCCAATATGCCTCAACGATTATTTTGTGCAGAAAGCCGATAATTATGCCGCAGGGAGTATCACATACCGTTTTAATACCCTGAGTTACGGCGCGCATAAGATTAGTATCAAAGCTTTTGATTTGCTAAACAATTCTTCGGAAACTGAAATCAATTTTTACGTAGAGCCTCCTGCCGATGCTGGTTTGGGAAGGGTATACAATTATCCGGATCCGTTTTATGATTACACCAATTTTTATATTGAGCATAATATGAGTTTGGATGAAATGCAGGCAAAAATTGCTGTTTTTGATATTACCGGAAGGTTGTCGGCGGAAATAGATTTTAAAATACCGGCTGGTTGTTATCAGCCGACCACCTATCGTTGGAATGCCCGGAATCTGAATGGAGAACCATTATCAAAAGGGTTGTATTCTTATACGGTAACACTTACTGATAAAAACGGCAAACAAAAAAGATGCCCGGACAAGATGATCATTTTAAAGTAGCGCGAAAACAATCCGGGAACATGCCAAATACAAAAATGTTAACAACACAATATAGTAATAAAATTATCGTTATTTTTGCACTCACAAAATTTTATCAGTTAATGAAAAGAAACCTATTATTATTTACATCATTAATTTTTATCTCTATTAGTAGTAGTGTATTTGCCCAATCAGTTGCAATTGATTATGGGAAAAACCTAAATACACTAACAACTGCCGTTCCTTTTTTACTCATTACCCCTGATGCCCGAGGAGGTGGTCTGGGTGATGCCGGTGCTGCTTCTTTCCCCGATGCTAATTCGATGCATTTCAATCCTGCGAAATACGGATTTATAGATAAGGACTTTGGTTTTTCGGTTTCTTACTCTCCTTGGTTGCACAAATTAGTGAATGATATTAATCTGGCCTATCTGGGAGCATATAAACGCATCAACAAACGCCAAGTGGTTTCCATGACGTTGCGGTATTTTTCACTTGGTAATATTACTTTTACAAACGAGGTGGGACAAACTATTAGTAATTATAAGCCTAATGAATTTGCCATTGATGCATCGTATTGTTTCAAATTCACAAATGAAGTTTCTGGAGGTATTGCCTTAAGATATATTTACTCCAATCTTACTGGAGGAATATTTGTAGCTGGCGCCCAGTCAAAGGCAGGGCAGGCGGTTGCTGCTGATGTGAGCGTATACTACGAAAAACCTATTGAAATAAAAGGGATGCAGACAAAATTTGCCCTTGGTGCCAATATCTCAAATATAGGTAATAAAATATCTTATACGGAAAACCTTGACCGCGACTTTATTCCGACTAATTTGAGGCTTGGCTTTTCTTATGATTTGAATTTCGACAAAAATAATTCGCTGGCTCTGCTGCTTGATTTCAACAAACTACTGGTTCCAACTCCGCCGGTTTATTATCAAATTAATGAAGTAACTCCTTCGGGAGATACAATTAAAACTCCAAAAACTATTAAAGCTGGTAGAGATCCAGAAGTTGGGGTTGTGCGCGGCATGATTCAATCATTCTATGATGCTCCGGGTGGCTTCAAAGAAGAAATGAAAGAAATTAATATCGCTGTCGGGCTTGAGTACTGGTATGCCAAGCAATTCTCCATCCGTGCAGGATATTTTAATGAAGCTTCTACCAAAGGAAACCGTAAATATGTTACCCTCGGCGCAGGCCTGCGATACAGCATTTTCGGCCTCGACTTTGCCTACCTGATTCCTGTAACACAACGCAATCCCCTCGAAAATACTTTGCGATTCAGCCTCTTATTCAATTTCGACAAGGTAAAAACCAAGAAAGAAAAGGAAGGCGAAGATATAAAAAAGAATGAGTAGGATAGGATTTGGATTCGATACACATAAACTCGAAACTGCCGCCACTTTATTTCTCGGCGGAATAAATATCCCTTCTGAAAAAGGTTCCATAGGCCATTCCGATGCTGATGTGCTGATACACGCTATTTGCGATGCGTTGTTAGGTGCGGCCAATCTTGGCGATATCGGTACCCATTTTCCCGACACC
>DAOOWO010000020.1:0-14983 GCA_035371225.1 Bacteroidales bacterium
GAGACGAGAAAGAATCTTTGCCAAATCCGCCTCCGGTTCTTTTCCCTTTGCGAGATGAGAAAGAATCTTTACCAAATCCGCCTCCGGTTCTTTTGGAGGGCTTAAATGAAAAGGAATCTTTTCCGCCTCCGCCTTTACGTCCTCCATGTTTGGAATAACCAAAAGAATCTTTAAAGCCACCCTGGCTGCGGGCAAAACTGCTGTGTTTTTCTACGGTACGGTTTTTCCGGGGGCTGAATTTAAACTGAGTGTCGAATTTTTTGTCTTTGGGAATAAAAGGGTCGGTTAAGTCGCGGTGGCAGGAACTGAACAGTATTAACACCATCAAAAAAAAATATTTATAAGCTTTTTCCATCATGCAATGGGTGGTTCAGTTTTTTAAATTACCAACAGCGTTTGTCAAAAAATTCCTTTATTTTGTATCCGGTACAATAAATTTATTAAATACGGCAAAATTATGAAAAAGTTGTTCTTTATTTGTCTTGTTGCCTTTTTGTGTGGCCAAAATGTTGGCCGTGCTGATGAGGGTATGTGGTTGCCTATGTTTATAGACAGACTGAATTATACGGATATGCAGAAAATGGGGCTGAAGCTCACACCCGAAGAAATTTACAGTGTGAACCATGCCAGTCTGAAAGACGCCATCATACTGTTTGGCAGGGGCTGCACAGGAGAAATCATATCCTCGCAGGGACTGATACTTACCAATCACCATTGCGGTTACGGCGCCATTCAATCAAAAAGCACCGTAGAAAAAGATTACCTGACGGATGGTTTTTGGGCGATGAGCATGAAAGAAGAATTACCCATCAGCGACTTGTCGGTCAAATTTCTTATCCGCATCGAAGATGTTACCAAGAAGGTATTATCCGGGCTTCAGGCCAATCTTACCGAAAAACAACGGACGGCCAAAGTGGAGGAATTGTGTGCCAAAATTGAGAAAGAGGCCACAAAAGACAATGGGTATGATGCTGTGGTAAAGAGTTTTTTTGAAGGAAATGAATATTATCTGATTGTTTATCAGACATATACCGACGTGCGTTTGGTTGGTGCGCCGCCTTCGTCACTGGGAAGGTATGGTGCCGATACCGATAACTGGATGTGGCCAAGGCACAAAGCTGATTTTTGTTTGTTTCGCGTTTATACCGCCCCCGACGGTTCTCCGGCGCCTTATTCCGATAAAAATATTCCAATGACCCCCAAACATTCATTGCCGATTTCAATAAAAGGAGTAAAGAACGGTGATTTTACTATGATCATGGGTTATCCGGGCACCACAGAACGCTATCTTACCTCTTACGGAATAGAAATGTATGCCAATCAGTCCTATCCTGCACGCATAAAAGCTCGCGAGATGAAACTGGCAATTATGCGCGAAGATATGGAGGCCAGCCCCGAAGTGCGCATCAAATATTCTTCAAAATATGCTTCCATCTCCAATTACTGGAAAAATTTTATTGGCACCGTTAAAGCGTTGAACCGGTTGAAAGTGGCCGATAAAAAACGCCACCTGGAATCTCAGTTTGAAGCATGGGTTATGGCTAATGACGGACGCAAAGGAAAATACGGTACGGTACTCAAAACAATTAAAGAATCCTATGTCGAATTACGAAAGACCAACCTGGTGCGTATTTATTTTTCCGAAGCTATCATGGGTTGCGAAGCTTTGGTGTTTTCACGCAGGTTTAGTAGTTTGAAATCCCTGCTAATGGAAAAACCGGTGAATAGTAATGGGTTAAAAGCTAAAACAGCCGAATTGCGAACCGCCGCCGAAAAGTTTTATAAGGACTATAACAAGCCTACGGATGAAAAGCTAACGGCCGCAATGCTGAAAATGTTCTATGAAGAGGTTCCGAAAAATCAGCAGCCGGTTTATTTCCTGAAATTGGCTGCTAAATATAAATACGACTTCAATAAGTTGAGCGCCTATTTGTTCTCCAAGAGTATTTTTGGCGACCTGAGTAAGGTTAACAACTTTCTGGATAATCCCAACGCCAAAATGCTGGAATCCGATGCCCTATTGATGCTGATAAATGCTTTTGTGGAACAAAACAATACTGTGTCCGAATTATCGACGGTTTATAATGAAAAACTTTCCGAAGGGAAACGTCTGTTAGTGGCAGGCATACACGAGATGCTGCCGGATCATAAATTTTATCCCGATGCCAATCAGACCATGCGCCTAACCTATGGAAGGGTACAGGATTATTATCCTGCCGATGCCGTGCATTATAATTATTATACGACTCTGGAAGGCGTAATGCAAAAAGAAGATCCCGGTAACTGGGAGTTCACTGTCCCTGGGAGGTTGAAAGAGCTGTATAACAGCAAAGACTATGGCGTATATGGTTCCGATGGCGAGATGATTGTCAATTTTATCAGTAATACGGATATTACCGGAGGCAACTCTGGCAGTCCGGTGCTGGATGCCCAGGGCAACCTAATAGGGCTGGCTTTCGACGGTAACTGGGAAGCCATGAGCGGAAACATTCTTTTTGAACCCGAATTACAGCGAACCATCAATGTGGATATCCGGTATGTGTTATTCATCATTGATAAATACGCCGGAGCCAAAAACCTGATTGCCGAAATGAAAATTATTCAATAAATCAACCTAAATCTAAAAAGCCATGTTTGATTCATCCCACTTCCACCCGATGATAGTGCACTTTCCGGTTGCACTAATAATGATTGGTTTTCTGGCCGATGTATTAAGTCTATTCTTTAATAAGAAAGAACCCTGTTTGTCAAAAGCCGGGTTTTATTTGATGATCCTGGGAACATTAGGCGCCTTTGCTGCCTATTTTACTGGCGAGTTTTTCACCCGGGAACTTACCGGCGAGGCTGGGGAATTAAAAGAACGTCATGAAATTTTTGCAAAGATTACAATGTTTGTTATGCTTGCCGCCTGTCTTTTGCGTATTTACCTGGTATGGAAAAAGAAAATCAATAGCGGCTTTAAATGGCTTGTGTTTTTTCTGTATTTAATTGCCACATGTACTGTGGGTTATACCGGTCTTTTAGGTGGAACTTTGGTGTACAATCACATGATTGGATTAGAATCCGCTTCTGTTGAGCAAACTGTCGTCGTAACAAATAAAACTGTTGAGAACCTGAAAACTGCCTTGCAGGGAGAAACCACGGCTTCGGCAAAATATGCCGCTTTCGCACAAAAAGCTGATGGAGAAGGTCTTCCACAAATTGCAGCACTGTTCAGGGCGGCATCAAAAGCAGAAAGCGTACATGCCGGGAATCACAGGAACATACTGGGAACCCTCGGGCATAAAGTTGATGTGCAGCCTGAAACATTTACAGTGAATAATACGCTGGAAAATCTGCAAGCAGCATACGATGGCGAAAAACACGAAACAGAATCAATGTATCCGGTATTTATTGAACAGGCCACCACAGATAACAATAGTGATGCGGTTAAATCATTCGGCTGGGCAACTGATACGGAAACAAAACACATGGAGCTTTACCAGGCGGCTGTCGATGCCTTAAAGTCGAAAAAAGAAAAATCATTGCCTGACGAATATTATGTATGCCCCAAATGCGGGTTTACATATTCTCATGAAGATATTGAAGACTATTGTGGGTTGTGTGGCACGGAAAAAGCAAAATTTTTCACTTTTAAATAACTTAACCTGAGTTTTGCATGATTTCTTTAGGTCACACAGAGCCGCCCCGATTCTGATAGTACCGATAGATATCAGTATCGTAACTATCGGGGCGTGTCGAAGTGTGACATACAACGGTCGTCTTTCCTGTCTGCGTGCCGGACACTCCGGCAGGAAGTGACAATCTTCTCCTTCCACTTCCGTTTCAGGAGAAGCTGCTCTGACTGACGGTTGTTTCATTCTTTTTGTGCGCGAAAGGCTCAAGCTGCTGTCAGTCATACCGCCACTACAGACAGGAGAATCTGCTCTGACTTACCGTGGTTTTAATTATTGATGTCAGGTTGAATGAATTATGACCGGCAATAAATATCCGGGCATTTTTTCATCCTTTTATTTACATTTGTAAACACAAATAACGATTAATGGAACAAAAAGCGGTAAAAAAATCAGGCTTCAGAAGTTTCCCCCGTAATTTCTGGACTGTCATCACTATGGAGTTTTTTGAGCGAGGCTCCTACTATGGCGTTATGTCGGTCTTGTCGGTGTACCTTGTTATGAGCACGCAGGCCGGCGGTCTGGGTTTTTCCAAAGAAAGCGTAGGTGTCATTAAAAGCACCATTACACCTTTATTATATCTTCTTCCTATCATTTCGGGGGCTATAGCCGATCGTTATGGCTACCGGAAAACACTGTTTTTTGCCTTTACTGTGATGAGTTGCGGGTATTTCCTGACGAGCCAGTTCACTGATTATCCTTTGGTATTTGCCAGTTTGCTGCTGATGGTGTTGGGAGCGGGATTTTTCAAACCTATCATTTCTGGAACCATTGCCCGTTCGACGGATGAAAAAAATTCTTCGCTGGGCTTCGGCATCTTTTACTGGTCTATAAATCTGGGGGCTTTTCTTTTTCCACTTATTTTAATCCCGTACTTAAAAAGCTATTCTTACAACTATATTTTTATTATGGCTTCGGTGATCACCGGTTCGCTCTTGCTGCTCAACCTTTTTGTGTACCGCGAACCGGCCAAGCCGGCCAGTTCCAAAAGCCTGGTCACTATTCTTAAAGATGCTCTGCTGGTATTAAAAGATTACCGTTTTATTCTAATGATAGTCATTTACTCTGGTTTCTGGATTTTATATTTTCAGATGTTCGACACCGTATTGTGGTATCTGAGTGAACACATGGATATGACATCCGTGAACGATTTTGTCAATTCGGTGTTATCGTTGTTTGTGACTTCTCCGCACTGGAAATTTGAGGCAGAACATGTAACAGTAATCAATGCCGGGACCATCATTCTGCTTCAGATATTGATATCGAGTATTGTGAGGCATACCAAGGCCCTGCCGACCATGATTGTGGGAATTTCTTTAGGTACAGTGGGCATGGCCATATTAGGGCTTTCGTCCAATGCCTGGGTATTTATTGCCGGCATGATAGTGTTTTCATTAGGCGAAATGACGGCGCATCCGAAGTTTATCTCCTACGTGGGACTGATTGCCCCGGAGGATAAAAAAGCACTTTACCTCGGTTATTCATTTTTGTATGGAGTGATTGGCAGCGGCATTGGCGGAGTGCTTGGTGCGAACCTGTATGTATACTATATTGATAAATTAAATAATCCTTCGGCCTTGTGGTTCACATTTAGCTTGATAGGGGTGGTAACCATTATCGGGCTGTTGTTATATAACCGGTTTTTGGCCCCGAAGAAGGTATGACAGGAAAAAAGATGCTGAAATCATACTTCCGAAAAAACACCGTCGAAGCCGGTTGCGACGAAGCCGGCCGGGGATGCCTGGCAGGGCCGGTATTTGCGGCTGCGGTTATCCTTCCGAATGATTATAAAAACAAAATATTAAACGACTCCAAGCAACTTAGCGAAAAACAGCGGGAAATATTGCGTATTGAAATCGAGAAAGAAGCATTGGCATGGGCAGTGGCTCAGCTTGATAATAATCGTATTGATGAGATAAATATCCTCAATGCTTCGATAATGTCTATGCACCTTGCCATAAATAAGCTTAGCAGGATGCCGGAGTTGTTGCTGATTGACGGAAACCGCTTTAACCCTTACGAAAAAATTCCCCATCAATGCATAGTAAAAGGTGACGGAAAATATATGTCCATTGCTGCAGCATCTGTATTGGCAAAAACACACCGCGACGAATTTATGATAACATTGCACGGCGAATTTCCGCAATACAACTGGGCTCAGAACAAAGGTTATCCCACCCGCGACCACAAGGATGCCATCAATCTATATGGTATCACCCCATATCACAGGAAAAGTTTTAATCTGAATGAACAGTTGAAACTCAATTTTTGAAGAAGGCTGTTTTGGCCTGAAAAATTTTTGTTGTACTTTTACTGTTTCAAAAGATTATGAAATACCAAAGGAGTGACAGGCGGATAAGAACAAGAAAGTACCTCTTTACGGGGGTGGCAGTGTTGGCACTTGTCGCCTTGTTGGTTGTGGGGTATTCTTATCTGAAACGGTTGAAAGATCCTGTAACTCCAGCCATCAATGCGATTCCTGAAAGCACGGTATGCCTTATTGAGTTTAAAAACACTCTATCGCTCTGGGACCGGTTGCAGGAAAAAAACCATGTCTGGAAAGAACTGCAATGCCTGAGTTTTTTGAGCGACCTAAACAGTGGCCTTCAGCAACTTGACTCCCTGGCCAATGCTGACGACGATATTTCCAGTATCCTTACGCAAAACCCTCTGTACATGGCCTGGGTGCCCGACAGGGCTGTGTACCGCTATTTGTTTGCCATAAACCTCAACGGGCCGCACCGCGAAAAGTTGGTGGACGAATTTATGCGTTTGCACTTTTCGCAGGGCAACACCATTTTGTCGCATCAGTTTCTAAAAAATGAGATTTTTGAGATTTATAAAGCCGGAAAATTATCCTGTGCCTATACGGTTTACCAGGGAATATTTATCATAGGGGAAACCTCCGGAGTGGTAGAATCCTCGTTGAGCACGCTGCTGACCAAAATCAGTATGGAGAATGATCCGGATTTTATGAGACTCAATGCGGCTGCAGGCAAAAATGTAGATGCCAATATTTACATCCGCAACACCTATTTTGACAACTTGGTATCGGCATATTTTACCGGTATGCAGTACCGTAATATTAAGTTTCTTTCGCTTACGGGAGATATGGTGGCTTTGGATATGACCGTTAAAAATGACGAGCTGATTTTTGCCGGGTATGCTTTATCGGACAAAAAAGACCAGTTGCTTAACCGGGTCTTTGGCGATCAGGCACCGCAGTCTAATGAACTCACAGCTATATGTCCGGCTAATACTGCGGTTATGGCTTTCTGGGGTGTCGACAACGCCTTTGCCTATGTGCAGAACTATACCGATTTTATAAAAACGCATTTTCACAGGCACGCCTTCAACGAATTAGCTGCTTATTATGATACTACTTACGGGATTAATATCTCCGAAAAATTCCTGAAACAGATTGGTAATCAGTTTGCTTATGTTGTCACCGAAAATCCAAATATCGACAATCCATACAGCCATTATGGAGTTTTCAAGGCCCGGCACATGGGCAAATTTAAACAGGCTCTGGCCGACCTCTCAGTATTTCCCGAAGAACAATCCCTGGCCCGCCGCGACTCTTTTGCAATACGAAAATTTTTGCCGGTAAACTTTTTAAAGGATTTTTTCGGCACTATGTTCGAGCCGCTGGATACGGCTTATTACACCACTATCAGAGATTATGTCGTTATCGGGCAGTCCCCGCTATCGCTTGACTTGTTTGTGTCGGGCTACCTTTCGGGTAAAACTCTTGAAAAAAATCATAATTACATTGATTTTTCAGACAATGTGTCCGACGAGGCAAACTTTTGCCTGTATACCAACATCCGCAAGAGTTTTGGAATTTGGCTTCCGCTGTTTAACAAGAAACTGCAGGCCGAATTCCTAAAAAATGAAACGGCCCTGAAAAATTTCCAGGCGCTGGCTCTGCAGTTTACTTCCGACCAAAACAGGTTTTATCTCAATGCTTATGTGAAGCACAATCGCGAATATGTGGAAGAAAATCCTGCTATATGGGAATACCGGGCCGATACCGCCATCAATAGCCTGATTTCTGTAATCACCGACCCTCGCGACAGTACTAAAAAAATTATTTTTTTCGACGCTTCAAACAACATTTACCTGCTGGGACGCAACGGGCAACTAATCTGGAAAAAACAAATCAGGGAAGCCCCCTTAAGCAAAGTTTTTGTCACCAACCTGAAAAAAGACAATAAATACTATCTGATTTTCAATACAAAAAACCACATCTACACCTTTGATCTTAACGGAAATAAACCCGATTACAGTCCGCTGAGGTTGCCTTATCCTGCCAGCACAGCCATTACTATTATCAATTATCGTGGAAACGATGATTACCGTATTATTATCCCCTGCATCAATCAAAAGATTTATAATTATCTTCTCAACGGAAAACCTACCCCGGGATGGTACAATTTCCGCACCGAAGCCATACTGCAACACCCGGTGGATTATGTGAGGTTTCAGGATAAAGATATGATGATTGCTGCCGATAAAAACGGAAAAGTATATTTTATCAGCCGGAACGGCACCTTGTTAATGAAAAACAAACAACCTTTTATTAAAGGCAGGAACAGCAGGTTTTACATACATAACGACGGTAAAAAGCAATATCTGCTGACCACCGACAGAAAGGGAAAAATGATTTTTGTATCTGGAAACGGAAAAATTGATGTGGTCACATTGCAGTCATTTTCGGAAAACCATTATTTCCTGACAGGAGATTTTGATTTGGACAAAAAGAATGATTTTATCTTTTTTGATAATGGTAAGGTGACTGTGTACAACCATTTTAAAAAGAAAATTTTTGAAACCCGGCTGAAAGGCAACCCTGCCGGTGAGCCGCATTATGCCAGCCTGAACAAAAACAAATTTCAAGTAGTTTTTCCCGATTCGGCCTGCTCACATCTGGTTTTGTTAAATAACAAGGGAGTGGAAGAACTGTTGAACTATCCGCTGAGCAGTCCTGTGATTGAGGTAACCTCCTTATTTGGCAAAAATTCAAGGAGTATACTGGTGGCCGATAGTAATACCCTGTTGAATTATATAATTAATTAATATCAGCAGGCCTGGATTTTTTTACTGAAAGGTTTGCCGGAAGCATCATGCTATGTTATGCATTTTTAATACCTTTGTAAAAAACTTTCACGTGAGACGCAGTGTATTGTTTGGGTTTTATCTTTTATCGTTGGCCATGCTGATGGAATCGTGTACGATGAAGTATTCATTTACAGGCGCATCCATACCGCCCGAAGTAAAAACCATTTCGATACATTACCTGAAAAATACCGCTCCTCTGGTGAAACCCACCCTGAGTCAGCAGCTTACCGATGAGTTGCGTAACCGTTTTACTACGCAAACCAGCCTGACACCTGTCAATCAGAACGGCGATTTTGATATTTCTGGCGAGATTACCAATTATGCCACATCACCCGTAGCCATACAGGGTAACCAGACTGCCGCCATGAACAGGCTGACAGTTACAATCAGCATCCGTTTTGTTAACAAATTCGACGAAAAACAAAATTACGAGACATCCTTTTCCCGCTATGTGGACTATCCCAGCTCCCAAGCCCTGGCATCGGTAGAAAACCAGATTCTCGAAGAAATTATCGGTTATCTTGTGGATGATGTTTTTAACAAGACCGCTGTAAACTGGTGAGCTGCCATGAATAAAAACGACTTCATAGGATATTTGAGCCACCCCGAAAGCATCCGCAACAGCAAACCCGAAGAGTTAACTTTTTTGCTGGATAAATTTCCTTATTTCCAGTCTGCACATCTGGTGTATTCGGCTTATCTGAGCAGTCAGGACGACATTACCTTTCACGATCAGTTGAAACTGACAGCGGCTCATGTGAATGACAGGTCGGTATTGTATTGGCTTATTTATAACCAGACACACGTCAGTGCCACCCTGCCGCTGTCCGTTGAGGAAATTCCCGTAGCGGTGGCTGAAACCCCCGTTACCATTGTTGAAACAGTGGTTGCCGAAACAGCTACGAACACCGAACAGGAAAGTGTACCGGAATTGCGGCAGGAGCAGGACTTGTCTCCCGACATCGTTTTACAAACCAAAGAACCATCTATTGCGGAGGAAACAACTTCAGAAATACGGGCTTTGAAGGAGGCTGTAGACAGTGAGGATATGGCGATGAAGCAAACCTCCGAAGAAATGTCGGAACTGCCCCAAGAACAATCGATGGCCCCGCAGGTAATTAGCGAAACCGCCGAGCCGGCGACTACTGAAGAGGAACACGTGTCACCACCGGAAGTTTCACAGATTACTGGGGAATCAGCCGTTGAACAGCAAGTAATAAATGACGAAAAACTTCCGGAGGGAAAAGCCGGAATTATCACCCCAGCATCGCACAATCAGCCGGCAGGGTTCCTGCTGAATATTATTACGAAAAGGATTTTGTCGGATGATAGTGGGTTAAAGGAAAAAGAGGCTTCTCAAGAAAAAGAGGCTTCTCAAATACCTATAACACAAGACATCGAGGCGGTTCTTCCCGAAAAAAACACCGAACTTATCGATAAGTTTATCCAGGAAGAGCCTCGTATTTCGGCACCGAAGCGCGACTTTTTCAATCCCGTCAATATGGCTGAAAACAGCAGTGTGGACAAGGAAGAAATTGTGAGCGAAACCCTTGCAAAAATCTATATTTCACAAGGTTTATTACAAAAAGCCCTAAAAATTTATAAAAAATTATATTTGCTTAATCCGGAAAAAAGCACTTACTTTGCAGCCCAAATTGAAAATCTGGAATCGAAAATTAATAATTAACTGATTTAAAACCATATAGACATGGGAATTTATGTTGTAATCTCTGTACTGATTTTTATTATTTGCATTTTGCTGGTGTTAATCGTGTTGGTACAAAACTCCAAAGGTGGCGGTTTGGCTTCCAACTTTCAGTCATCCAACCAGTTTATGGGAGTTCGGAAAACTGCCGATTTTCTTGAAAAAGCTACCTGGACACTGGCAATAGCGCTGTTGGTGCTTACTTTGTCATCAGTTTTTGTGATACCACGTGCCAACAAAGACACGGCAATAGAATCTGAATTAAGGGAACAGGTAGAAAACAATCAGGCTGTTGACTACACACCTGCACCGGAGAACCCCAACGCACCGGCAGCTCCAAAAAACCAGTAAGACTTTTTTCTGTTTTTTTAAAAATGTCAGAATGTCATTAATATTCTGACATTTTTTTTATTTTATGTCTGCAGAACTGTAAAATTGTCTATAAAAAGTTCTTTTTTAGGCTTGGCACAAAATATGACAATTGCTAACCACTCAACTTAAAATTTTAAACATTTTAAAACAAAAAAATCATAACACTATGTCAAAAAAATTTGGAATCCCTATGAAAGACCGGGTACTTGTTGAACCGGCAGCCGCTGAAGAAAAAACAGCCGGCGGAATTATTATTCCCGACACTGCAAAGGAAAAACCCCAGAAAGGCACTATTGTCGCTGTTGGCAAAGGCAAAAAAGATGAACCCATGACTGTTAAAGAAGGTGATGTGGTACTCTATGGAAAATACTCAGGAACTGAAGTAGTGATTGATGGAAAAACATTCCTCATCATGAGAGAAGATGATATTTACATGGTTCTTTAATTCAATTATTAGTAAAACAATTAATACAATAATAAAATGGCAAAAGAAATAATTTTCGATATCAAAGCCCGCGAAGCTTTAAAAAAGGGTGTGGATGAATTATCAAATGCGGTAAAGATCACCCTCGGTCCCAAAGGACGCAATGTTATCATTGATAAAAAATACGGTGCTCCCCAGATTACCAAAGACGGTGTTACTGTGGCCAAAGAAATTGAACTGAAGGAACCTATTGAAAACATGGGCGCACAGTTGGTTAAAGAAGTGGCTTCCAAAACAGCCGACCTTGCTGGCGACGGCACTACTACCGCTACCGTACTTGCTCAGGCCATTATCACCACCGGGCTGAAAAATGTTACCGCAGGAGCCAACCCAATGGATTTGAAACGTGGTATCGACAAAGCTGTACAGAACGTCATCGAAAACCTGAAAAAACAGTCAATATCGGTTGGCGACAGCTTTGATAAAATAGAACAGGTAGCTACCATTTCGGCCAACAACGAAAACGCAATCGGGAAACTAATAGCCGAAGCTATGGCTAAAGTGAAAAAAGAAGGAGTAATCACCATCGAAGAAGCAAAAGGCACTGAAACAGTGGTTAAAGTTGTTGAAGGTATGCAGTTTGACAGAGGATATATTTCTCCTTATTTTGTTACCGACACCGACAAGATGGAAGCCGTGTTTGAAAACCCTTTCATCCTGATTTACGACAAGAAAATTTCTGTGATGAAAGATTTTCTGCCTATACTGGAAAAAGAAGTTCAGACGGGACGTCCGCTGCTTATCATCTCCGAAGATGTGGAAGCCGAAGCTTTGGCCACCCTGGTAGTTAACAAATTGCGCGGCTCGCTGAAAATTGCTGCCGTAAAAGCTCCGGGATTTGGCGACAGAAGAAAAGCCATGCTCGAAGATATCGCCATACTGACCGGTGGCACGCTGATTTCGGAAGAAACAGGCTACAAACTGGAAGATGCCGAACTGTCGTATCTCGGACAAGCCGAAAAAGTGGTGGTTGACAAAGACAACACTACCATCGTGAGCGGCAAAGGAAGCCACGAACAGATTAAAGCCCGTGTAGCCCAGATAAAGACACAGATCGAAAACACCACTTCTGATTATGACCGTGAAAAACTACAGGAACGGTTGGCCAAATTGTCAGGTGGAGTGGCTGTTATTCAGGTGGGCGCTGCCAGTGAAGTAGAAATGAAAGAAAAGAAAGACCGTTATGACGATGCACTGAACGCTACCCGTGCTGCAGTTGAAGAAGGTATTGTGCCTGGCGGTGGTATTGCATACATCCGCACCATTGATGCACTTTCGAAACTCAAAGGCAGCAATGAAGACGAAGAAATCGGCATTGCTATCATCAAAAGGGCTTTGGAAGAACCCCTTCGTCAGATAGTGGCCAATGCAGGATTGGAAGGCTCGGTCATTGTTCAGAAAGTGAAAGAAGGCAAAGGCGACTTTGGTTTCAACGCGCTGACCGAAACTTATGAAAACCTATACAAATCAGGTGTTATCGACCCCACCAAGGTAACCCGCGTGGCGCTCGAAAACGCAGCATCTATCGCAGGCATGTTCCTGACCACCGAATGTGTGATCAGCGACATTAAAGAAGAAACTCCTGCTGCTCCCATGATGAATCCCGGTATGGGAGGCATGGGCGGCATGATGTAAGATTGGGTTGTTACGGATAAAAAAAACCGGTTTCGTCTGAAGCCGGTTTTTTTTTCCGCCTAGCGGTTAAGGTATGATACTATCCTAAATTGTGCTAATTCACTGTTGGTGATTTGCATGTACGGTGGCTTTGAGGGCCTCAGCCACCGTATTGGGAAACTCAGCCACCGTTTCGGTATTGGAAAACCGGCAACTACGTATAATAACCCGGTATTTTTATTAGCATCTTTATGCTTCCAACCTGACCACCACTTATCCATCGGTTGATACTGCCATTTTGGCATAAAAAACTTGGCGGCTACTAAAAAAACAACTAACTTTGCACACAATATACTAAAAATAATGGATATTCAAGCAATAAAACAACGTTTTGGAATAATTGGAAATTCGCCGCAGCTCAACCTGGCTATCGACATAGCCAGGCAGGTGGCCCCCACCGACCTCAGCGTGCTGATTACCGGTGAAAGCGGTGCAGGAAAAGAGTTTTTCCCACAGATAATACATCAGCTTAGCGCCAGGAAACATGGACCTTACATAGCTGTCAACTGTGGCGCCATACCCGAAGGCACCATCGACTCCGAACTCTTCGGCCATGAAAAAGGATCTTTCACCGGCGCTTACGAAGCTCGTAAGGGATATTTTGAAGTAGTAAACGGTGGCACAATTTTTCTCGACGAGATTGCTGACATGCCCTTGCCCACACAGGCACGCTTGCTCAGGGTGCTTGAGTCGGGAGAGTTTATTAAGGTGGGATCTTCCAAGGTGCTGAAAACAGATGTGCGCGTAATAGCTGCTACCAATGTTAATGTAACCGAAGCCATACACCAGAATAAGTTTAGGGAAGACCTGTATTACCGCCTGAACTCTGTGCCTATTACCATCCCGCCGCTGCGCGAACGCAAGGACGATATCCTGTTGCTGTTTCGCAAGTTTACCACCGACTTTGCCGAAAAATACAAAATGCCCCCGGTGATGCTCGACGAAGATGCCCGCACTCTGATGATAGCCTACCGCTGGCCAGGCAATATCAGGCAACTGAAAAATATCGCCGAACAGATTTCCATCATCGAAAAACAACGCAATATCAACGCGGCTACCTTATCGGGATACCTGCCCCATGTCGGCGAAAGCAAACTTCCTGTATTGTTGCGCCAGCCGGGCGACAAAGCCGAAATATCTGAACGCGACCTGCTTTACAGGGTTTTGTTTGAAATGCGCAAAGACATCACAGACCTGAAACATCTGGTGGCTGATATTCTTAAAGAAGGGAATGTTTCGGTGAATGCTCAGGATATAAAGAATCAATTTTTGCAGAATTATCATCAGGATTATGAAACGGTAACAACACATGAACCGGCAGTTAAGATTAACAAGCCGGAAACCTATATTGCCGAGCCGATTCAGGATCCCGATGTGTATGAGGAATCGTTCTCATTGCAGGACCGTGAGATAGAGATGATCAAAAAAGCCCTCGACAAATATCACGGCAAACGCAAGAATGCCGCCAAAGAGCTGGGTATTTCCGAACGCACGTTGTATCGAAAGATAAAAGAATACAATATTGACAATTAATCCGGGCTGTTGTGAACATTGCTGTTAATACCCGTTTGTTGCTCGACAACAGGCTCGAAGGCATCGGGTGGTTTACCTTTGAAACGCTTAAGCGTATGGTGGTCGGGCACCCGGAACATACGTTTTATTTTATTTTTGACCGGCCCTACCATAAAAAATTTGTTTTTTCGGACAATGTAGTGCCCGTTGTGGTTGGCCCGCAGGCGCGTCATCCGTTGTTGTTTTTCCTGTGGTTTGAGTTTTCGGTGCCTCGGGTGCTCAAAAAAATCAAGGCCGACATGTTACTTTCGCCCGACGGCTATGGGTCACTCAGGTGCCGAATGCCGCAACTGCTGGTGATGCACGATTTGAATTTTGAACATTACCCCAAAGACCTGCCGTGGATCATCAGCAGGTATTACCGGTATTTTTTTCCGCGTT
>DAOOWO010000021.1:0-14767 GCA_035371225.1 Bacteroidales bacterium
AAGGCTGAGCCATAGCCGTATGAACCGGCGTATGAGGTTCAAACTGATCATAAAAAGTATTTTTTCTGAACCTTGTGAAATCAATGAACTGGTCTAAAACAACCAGATCGCCGCGTTTTATTTCTTCACGAAGGCTTCCGCATGCCGTAGTAGCAATAATGTGAGTGCAGCCAATCTGTTTTAGTGCGGATATATTTGCACGGTTGTTTACGTGTGTAGGCGGCAGGGTATGCTCCTGACCGTGTCGTGAAAGGAAAACTACGGGGACATTCAGGATCGTTCCTTCGATAAGTGCTGAACTTGGCTTACCATACGGTGTTTCTATTTGATGCTCAACAGGGCTTTTAAAGATATCCAGTTTTTCGAGGCCGGAACCTCCGATGATAGCAATTTTCATTCTGGTTGATTAAAGTTATTTGGCAAAAGTAAAAAAGATTAGACATTCCTAAAGCGAAAAGGCTTTATAAATCAGAAATCAAAAGTTTTGTATGTGAAAAAATTATTTTCGGAAGGCTGCAAGCTTCTTGTATAATTCTTTTTCTTCAGCGCTGATATTTTTGGGTACGGCAATATGTACATTCACATACAGATCGCCTTTGTTTGAAGGAAAGTCGTAATCGGGCATCCCCATATTTTTGAGGCGGAACGTCTTTCCATTGTCTGTTTCCGGGGATATAACCATGTTGGCATGACCGCTGAGTGTAGGCACTTCGATTTTTCCGCCGAGCACTGCAGTACTTATGCTGATCGCTTGTTTGCAATACAGGTCGTTCCCTTTGCGCGTGAACACGGGATGTGGGTTGATGGAAATAATAACATACAGATCGCCGGGAACAGCGCTGTGTGATCCTTTTTTCCCCTTTCCTTTGATTTTAAGTTTCTGTTCGTCCTGAATGCCGGGCTTAATATTCAGCCTGATTTTCTCATCACCAAGGTCAATAATTTTGCTGGTGCCAAAATAAGCTTCCTCGAGTGTGATGTGCAACCTGGCCTGAAGGTTTGTCCCTTTCTGGGGCTGTTGAGCAAAACGGCTTTCGTCACGGCTACGGCCTCCGAAAAACATATTGAAAAAATCGCTGAATCCTCCGCCACCTCCGAACAAATCGCCAAAATCATCCGAAAACCCTTTATCACCAGTATTGTAATAATATCTCTGAGAATAACCGCCCCCACCGGGTTGCGAATAATTCTGGTACTGGCTCCAGTTGTTTCCCAATTCATCGTATTTTTTTCGTTTATCGGGATCGCTGAGCACATCATTGGCTTCGGCTATCTCCTTAAATTTTTCTTCGGCCTGTTTGTTCCCCTTATTTTTGTCGGGATGATATTTTATGGCAAGTTTACGATAAGCTTTTTTTATCTCGTCCTGAGTGGCTGATTTGGCAACTCCCAAAACCTTATAATAATCCTTGTAATCCATTTAGCGGTGTTTTTCCGAAGTAATAAGTTTTTCAATTTTTATACCAATTCATAAAAACTGACAATAATGCAGAAAATTGTTGCCTTTGTCGGTTTTTTTATAATTTTACCATTGAAAATATTGCTTACTCATGTTGAAACTTGATGTTGAAATTGAGCCCAATTCGGGTTTTTGCTTTGGGGTAAAAAATGCCATAAAAAAGGCCGAAGAGGTTTTGGACAGTGGCGAAGAGTTGTTTTGCCTGGGCGAAATTGTTCACAATGAACAGGAGATACAGCGTTTGGTGGGCAGGGGGATGAAGATTATTTCTCAAAGCGAATTCAGGGAACTGAAAAATAAAACTGTTTTGTTCAGGGCACATGGCGAGCCGCCGGCTAGTTATTTGTTAGCGGCTGAAAACGGCATTAAGGTAATTGATGCTTCGTGTCCCATAATATTAAAGCTGCAGGAAAAAATATTTCGGTCTTATCTTAACAAAGAGATTATTTATATTTTTGGATTGCCTAATCATCCAGAAATCATCGGGTTGAATGGAAAAATAAAAAGTTCTGCAGTGGTGTTTGACAAGTATGAAGATTTGGATCTGGAAAAAATCCCTCCCCAAATTACATTGTACAGTCAGACCACCAAAAGTCTCAAACAGTTTTATGAAGTTATTACCCGGCTGAGAGATGCAGGGATAGAAGTAAAGGTGGAAGATTCCATTTGCAGGCAGGTTTCAAGCCGGGAGCAGGAATTGAGAGAATTTTGCCGGTGTTTTAATCGTATTATTTTTGTGGCCGGTACTAACTCTTCAAACGGTAAACAACTTTACGAGATTTGCGCTCAAGAGAATGCCAACATCCATTTTATCAGTGCTGTAAATGAAATTAAAACAACATGGTTTTGCGAAAACGAAAAAGTTGGCATTTGTGGAGCTACCTCTACACCATTGTGGCTTATTCAGAATGTTAAGGATTACCTGTTAAGGTTATAATTCTTTTTGGGAAAGTTGGGTGTTTTGCTCCTGATGGTGAAAAATATCGATAGCCACAATAGCTGCGGCAAAGGTCCAGAATGGTACCGATGATTTGTCTGTGTCCAGAAAATTGTTCAGGGTGCCGTGGATAAAATATGTCACCAATCCGAGGAAATATGATAAGACCAGAAGTTTTATTTCGTTCGTTTTTGCCTGTTTATAGACTCGTATTGCGGTGATACTGATAACAATAACGATGGCCAGAATGCTTAACATGCCCAAAAAGCCTGATTCGGAGAGGGGACCAATATATTCGCTGTGAGCAGTGCCTTTATCGCCGGCATTGGTACTGATGATGGTTTTATCCTTGGTTTGTTGAAAAGGAGCGTAGACAAACTGATAAGTTCCCGGTCCCCAGCCAAAAACAGGCCGTTCTTTGAACATTTTTATGGCCGATTGCCAGCGGTTTATTCGTTCGAGGTTGGAGGCGTCTGAAGAAATATTGGAGATGGATTGAACATGTTCTACAAGGTTGGCAGAGGAATCTTGTTTGTTTTTTTCAAGTTTCATCAGGATATCGTTCTGGTAGTATAAAACTCCTGCCAAAATAATGGCTCCGGACAAAAAAATCCACCGAAATTTAATCTTTAAGAATACTAGTCCGGCAATAACCATGGCTACCATTACACTAACCCAGGCAGCACGGCTGAACGAGCACAATAATCCTATCAGCAGGAAAAACAAAAATATAAAGGAGAAGAGTTTCATCGTTCGGTTGTACCGTTTATCCAAAACAAAGCCGGCAAACACAGGGACAAACAGGGCGATAGCGGCTCCATAGGCCGTATGGTCGTTGAAGAATGGATCCATTACCCAATGGGCGGCTTGCTCGTCGAAAGACCATATATATAAACGATAGGTGGAATAAATAATCACGATTACAAGGGGTATGGCATACATCCAACTGATGATTCGGATATTGTTAAGATTTTTAAACAGTACTATAGCCACAAAATAAAAAGGAACCACAAACCATAAACGGGAAATTAAAAACTTGAAGGAAACTAACGGCAATTCACTGGTAAGAGCTGTAATAAACAGCCAGAGTAAGTTTAGAAGAATTGCTATAGTTACCGGGTGTTTCAGCACTTTCGTGTCGTATTTTCGTTCGAATATTAGTTTTATGATAAAAAAAATAAGCACACCGAAAAGCAGGGGTTCGGTTGGTAATGATAACGATAACCTGTCGTCGAAATCTCTGAGATTTATAGCTAAAGGTGTGCAAAAAGTGATAATGTATAATACTTTATCTAAGGCAAAGAAAAAAAGCAGTAAAAGGATTAAAACGATGGGTATCAGCGAAAACCAATAAAATTCCCTGATAATAAAGTACATGTTCAGGGCAATAAAAATTGCACTAATAACATACACCCATATTAGTTTTGATTTATTACTCAAGATATTGTTTATTGAGAAATTTTTTCCGTTTCTGGTTTTCGTGTGCCTTCAATTATTGAGAAAAGCAATAAAGAAAGTAAAAACGCAGAAATGGTTGATATACAGACAATAAGCCAACGAATGGGGTAAGATTTTTTGTCAGAAGCAACAGGTTGTGCAACCACATTAGCATAAGTAAGTTCTTTTTTCATATCGGCCACAGATTGGTCGAAATCCTTTTTTAAAGCGATATAAGAATCAATCAGGCCCCACAAATTGGCATCCAGTTGCCTGAATTCGCCTCCATATAGTTTCAGATTGTTTAAAGTAACAGCGATATCATCTGTTTTATTGCCTCTGCCAGAAGTGATGTTTTTTACATACCCTTTGCTGTATTCTTCAACCTGGATATTGTAATCCAGAATGTTATATTCACTGCGCAGTAACTGAAGACGTTTTTCGATGCTGTCAATCTGTTTTTTCTTATCATCCATCTGGTCTCTGTATAATTTTACAACTTCAGCAGTTTTGCTGCGTTGCAGGTTGCGTGCTTTGTTGTTCATCAGGTTTATGAATTCATTCACAATGGCACAGGCCTTTCCGGGTTCCCGATCGTACACTTCTATTAAAACCGATTCATATTCAGTTCTCTTGATGCTTACATTGTCTTCAAGCTCGGCAATAACTTTGCTTCTATAATATTTATCGGTAGTATCAACTTTATATTCTTTATTGAGTTCAAATTTTTTGACTATGTCAAAAAGTAAATCTTCCGATTTGAGCAATTGCAACAACTGTTCGGTGTTGGTTTCGGATGAATATGGTGAAATATTGGCAGGATATATAACGGCGTATGACTTATATTTTGGTTTAATAAAAGCAGGCGCTGAAAAAACAGAAGACAACACAATCGCCAACAAGGTAATGATCAGCAAATGCCATTTCCATCGTAATATCAGTTTTATCAAATATGTGCTTTTAAAAAAGTTGTTCATATTTTCATCAAAATAATCTATTAGAGGATATTGTTTGTTTTCAGGCGCAAAAAGATTTTCATGGAATTTTGTTTTGTTTATTTCGGGAAGTTCTGCTGTAGCATCACTGATATCAAGGGTTAGGTTGAACTTTGGATATCCTCCGGTTTGTTGGTCAGAAATTTTTTTTTTGAAAAATTTTCTATGATAATCAATGTCATAATGGATATGAAAAACACTGACACTACAGACAATATCACGATTAACCAACGGATAGGGTACGATTTTCGTTCTGCTTTAAAAGCTTTGTCAACTACAAATTTGGAAGGTAGGTCCTGGGTGGCATCCACTTTGGCTTCTTCGTATTTTGCTTTAATCGCGCTCAACTGCTTTTTTTCCAACTCCAGTTCATCGCGCAACGAAACATAAGCACTGCCATAATCACCCAGCAACTGCAGCCTTTCTTCGATGGCACGGACAGCTTCTTTATTGTTTTTCGATAAAGCAATGGCTAATTGAGTATTGTAGGCTTCAGCTTGTGTCTCATAATCGTTGACTCCCATTTTCCTCAGTATAGTTAGAGAATCTTCCAGGCTTTTTATGTCGTTTTGCAGCTTTTTATATTCGGTTTCAACAATCTGAAAAGCTTTGGTTGCACGTTCTTTTTGCATTTTGTTCTTTACCGAATCGAGCTGGTCGGAAATATAATTAGCGATGTCGGCGGCTAATTGGGGATCTTTGTCAAGTACCGTAATCTCCACCGCCATATATTCCGTGCGCTGGTAAGTGATGTTGCTGTTATATTCCTCAATCAGGCGAGTCATTTTGAACTTTGAATCGCTTTCGATTTCATAATGCTCCATCAGGTTGAATTTTTTTATTACCCGCGATCTTATTTCATTGGAGCTTAAAATCTGCAGTAGTTGTTCAGTTTGTGCTTCTTCGCCAAATTCAAGGATATCTAGCTTCCCTCCGTAATTGTCGGCCAACAGCGCTTTAGAAATAGCATTGGTGGAGGCGGGAAATAAAATGACGGAAGATTTGTATTTGGGTGTAATCAACAGAGAGATAACCCCTGAAATTATAGCTGCGGCAAGGCAGATAATTATCAGCGGTTTTCTCCATTTATAAAGAAAGAAAAAAAAGTTTGTCGTATTGAAATTAGCTTGTCTGATATCCTGTTCAGCCATAACCTGAATTGTAGTCTATTATAAAATTGAGCAAAAGTAATTTATTTTTTTTATTTGACAACTTATTTTTTAAGGCGTTAGTCTTAAAAAAAAGTTGTGGAGGTTATTTTTTTAGAACCACCTGAATAAAAGCCCTGAAATCCAGCAAACCTGTGAATACCCCAGTAATAAAAGCAATCGCAGGCGTGGTCAATAGCATTATTTTCCAATCGATATGCAGTTTTTCATAAATCATAAAAGAGAAATAGCTTGCAAAAACAATTATACAGACAAAAACCAAAAGTTTTGCCAGGTAGTTGATATTAAATTTGAATTTGAATATCCACACGGCAAGCAGTACCTGCGCTAGCGCAGTAAGTGATTGTGTTGTCAGGCTGGCATAGGCAGAGCCTAAGGCTTCTAATGTTGGAATTAGAATAAAATTTAAGGTGAGGTTAAGAACCATTCCACAGCCAGCCATTATATTGAGATATTTCAGGTTGCCATTAGCGGTGAGCAAGGTGCCAAACACATAGGTGGTGGATATTGGAATAAATCCGAACATTAGAAATCCGAATATCCACGAGGTGTCTGTTATACGCGTGGTATATTCCAGAGGCGTTTCGGCAGGATGCAGCGGATAGAGCATGGTCATGATTTCGGTGCGGAAGAAAAAAGATCCCAGGGCAATGGTTACCGAAAGCAGAAATAATAACGTGAACGATAATCTGGCCAGCCTTTCGATGTTTTCCTTTAGTTTGATCATCCGTGAAAACATGGGCAGCAAAATCACCGAAAACAGATAGGCCATCATGTTTACTGCATCAAGCAGGCGGTAGGCCGAAGCATACAAACCGGCCTGGTGTCCTCCTTCCTGTCCGGGAAGAATACGCTCAATCATTACCGAATCAATCCGGTTGTAGAACGCCATGAGTAATACCAGAATAGCAAAAGGAAAACTTTGCTTAATGATTAATACGAAAAATGGAAAGTTCCATTTTAGCCTTTGAAATTTTGCTTTTTTAATGACAATGACAGCCGCAACTAAAGCTGTAATAAGGTATGCAAAGGTTTGCGTGAAAATAAACCACTCTATTTTAAAGGTGTTATCGGTGATGTTTGTCCACAAAAGAATTCCGCAAATGATAATCATCAGAAAACGGTCCAGCACGGAGATAATGCTGTCTGTTTTGAAATAGTGAAGGCCGGAAATATTCGAACGCAAATAGAGAATAAAAGAAATAAGAAACTGGTTGAAACATAAAATTGCCAGCATGGCCATCTGATATGAGTTATAGCACACGAGCAAACCCGCCGATAAGGTAATCACCGAATATAATATGGCTAATAAAAACCTAAGGATGACAATACTGGAAAAATATTTGTTGAGCAAGTGGTGGTTTTGAGCTATGTTCCTGTTGTTGAAGTTGGTAATGCCCATGTCGAGCAAAATACTGAACAGAAAGGTAAAGTTGAAAATGGCAAAATACAATCCGTATTCCTGTGCTCCCACCGCATTCTGTACACCCCTGTCGATACCCAGTATCCAAAACGGCTTGATAAGCAGATTCAGAAAAAGCAGAATAATCAGGTTGGTAATGAATTTTTTGTTCATACAGCTAACAGGGTTTGGCTTATTTCGGGATGAAGAAAAAATTCTGTGTTTTATCGGTAGTAGCATCGTAAGGGCATAGTTGCTTTTTGCTCAGCACCCGAATTTCATAACCTAATGTGGATAGGAGAGAAAAACAGTCATCGCGGTTTTTGTTGTCCCAAAGCTCGCAATAAATAATGGGCTTGAATTTTTCCAACAGGGACACTGCACCTTTCAATACATAATATTCATAATTTTCCACATCGATTTTTATGGCAGTAACAGGTTTTTCATCTGGTGGTTCCTGAAAAAAGATGTCCAGGGTGGTCAAAGGGGTTACAAAGCGATTTCCATTGTTGTTTTCGGTAATGCTCTCGTGTATCACATGGCTGAGTCCCTGAAGCCGGGCCGATCCCTGTTTGGGCATCACCATCTCAATGGTCCCGGCATGGTCGCCCAGGGCGCTTTCAATAATCCTTATGTTGTTCAGGTGGTAATGGCGGATAATTTTTTTCAGGCATTTGATGTTATCTGGCATAGGCTCAAAGGCAATAACCGCCGAATTTTTATGGGTTCGGGCCAGATGCACCGACATTACACCTATGTTGGCACCGATATCCAGAATAAGGCCGCCATCGGGCACCATATCCCTGAAATAGACAAAATCTCCTTCTTTTTTGTTCCATTTCAATGAATTGATGATGTAAATGGAAAAAAAGTAAAGATACCTTTCGAAGCCCAGTAGTTTTTGCAGTATTACTTTTATTGTGTTTTTCATCCGCCGCTGATCAAGTGTAAAACAATAACATCATCGCCTTCACTTATGCTGGTATGTGCATAATCCGGCTGGCTCACCACTTTGCCATTGATTTTAATTATGAGCAATTTGAAAGTGAAGTTTTTTATCTTCAGCAATTCAGTCACAGTAAGGTGGTCGGCATCGATAACTTCTTTGTTGTTATTGAGGGTGATATTCATTTGACTATTAGTTTTTTCCTAAAATTATCTCAAGTACCGTATTGGCTTGCATATTGGCTGCCATGCCTACGCGCGGCGCCAGGGGCGGATTGTCTTCAGTAGCCTCGCTATGCCCATCGCCGCATATATACAGGTTTCCCGATTGTGTCATCCTGATTTCGTTGCTGTTGCCCCAGCCGGCTATTCCCATTCCCGACACTATGGGTTTGTCAGGCATCTTGCCGAGGACTGTTTCAAGTATCATTTTTTTCATGTCGGCCCTGTCGAAAGCTTCCACAATAACATCACAACCGGCAAAAATTTTTATGATGTGTTCCGGGTCTAATTTTATGATATGCGCCTCTACATCAACCCTGGGGTTAATGTTTTGTATATTTTCTTTCAGGGCAGTTGCTTTCATCATTCCAAGCTGGTTATAAAAAAAATATTGCCTGTTGAGGTTGCCTGGCTCTATACTGTCGAAATCGCATATTATTAGTTTGCCTATACTCACCCGGGCAAGGGCTACCGCACAATTTGAGCCCAGGCCTCCACAGCCCGCTATTCCCACGGTTTTGGTGCTTAATATTGATTTTATTTTGTTGAAGTCCATCTGTAAAAGGGCACAAAAGTATATAAATTTGTGAAAACCGGCTTATTCGAATTCTCTGATTTATTTATTCCCGCGATGCTTATTCTTCATCTTTCAGCATGCGTTTGATATCATTAACAGCACCATAAATCAGCAGAATGTCTCCATCATAGATTTTGGTGTCAGAAGTGGCTACATCATTCACTATTCTTTTTTTGCTTTCAACACCTAGGATGTTGATACTGCTTTTTACCTTTATAGTGGTGAGTACCAGGATGTTGTATTTTCTTGTCAGGTTCAAATCCAGAAGGGTTTTCCCTACAAACGATTTTGGGGCAATTATTTCGATGACGTTGTGATCGCTGGAAACTTCAAAGGAGTCCACAAAACCGGGCAGGTTTAGTTTTTTTGCCAGGCGTATGGCTGTCTCGTGCTCGGGATGCAAAATTTCTTCGATGCCCATGGCTTCCAGTACGGCAACATGTAGTTTTGAGATGGCTCTGCTGATAATTCTTTTTACGTTTAGTTGTTTCATCAGGGCGGTTGTCATTATCGAAGCCCCGGTGTCTTCGCCAATACTAACCACCACCACATCGGCATCCCGCAAAGGCAGTACTTTTACGGAGTGTATATCTGTACTGTCGAGGCACATGGAATGTGTGATGTCATCTTTTATCATCTGAACTTTCCCCATATCTTTATCCACGCCAATAATTTCGTGGCCCATTTGGGTAAGACGTATGGCTAAAGTGGATCCAAAATTTCCAAGTCCGATAACAATTATTTTCATGGTGATGTTCTTTAATTAATCAAAATGGTTTCAACGGGGTAATGATATCTGGTTTGATGAATTTTTTTAAAGAAGGCAGTCAGCAGGGTTAATGTTCCGATCCTGCCCAAAAACATGGTAATAACAATTACTAACTTAGCCGGTTCTGAAAGATGAGGAGTAATGCCAAGAGATAATCCTACTGTGCCATAAGCTGAAAAACATTCAAATACAATATCAAGGAAGTTTTTCTCAGGATCAAAAAGAGAAACACAAAAGACAGATAACCCGATAATAATAAATGAAAGTGTAATTATTGCAGACGTTCTTCTGAGAGATGAATCGGAGATCTGCCTTTCAAATACTTCCACCCGGTCTTTGCCTTTTGCCAGGCTGAAAATATTCAATATAGTTAACGCGAAAGAGGTTGTTTTTATTCCGCCTCCTGTTGATGCCGGTGAAGCTCCTATCCACATAAGCAAAATGATAAAAAGTATTGTTGAAACGTGGAGCAGGCCGTAGTTTATTGAATTAAATCCTGCTGTTCTTGGAGAAACAATGCTGAAAAAAGAGGTTACTAATTTCCCTACGCCCTGATGTTCAATGAGCGTATTATTGTATTCCAGAATAAAAAAAACAATGGTGCCCACCGCTAGCAATATTAAAGTAGTGATTGTAACAATTCTGGTGTTGATGTTGATTACCCAGGCTTTATGAATAAACTCCCGTCGTTTGTTAATTCTTAATATCCTGTTGACAATCAGATGCTTGATGTACTTAAGGAAATTAAAAATTATCGGGAATCCCAATCCTCCAAAAATAATAAGGAAGGATATTATCAAATGGATAGGGTAATTGAATCTGAAATTAATATCATGAAAATTGTCCGATAGGGTTGAAAAACCTGCATTACAAAAAGCTGACACAGAATGGAAGACCGAGAAGAAAACCATGTCGCCTGAACTCATACCAACATTTTCGGGTATCTGAAAAAAAATCAATAAAGCTCCGGTGGCCTCTATTAACAGGGTTACAAGTATAATCCTTCTTAAGATAACGAATAACTCCGAAAGAGATTCCGAATTGGCCATATCGCTAAGCATGAGCTGACTGTAGAAAGTTGGCTTCCCCTTGAAAAAATAACTGAAATAGCTCGTAAAAGTCATTATTCCAAGACCTCCGGCCTGTATGAGGCATAAAATTATTACCTGCCCGAAGATGGTAAAGCTTAGTCTGGTGTCCACTACGCTAAGCCCGGTAACACACACAGCGCTGGTGGAGGTAAACAGCGAATCCATAAAACTTATCCCGGCGGTGGTGGCATTGGGTAGCAACAATAACAACGTCCCAATAATAATCAGTAGCAGGAAACTGAGTACAAAAATCAGGGCAGGGTTGAACCTCTTGGAAAATAAACCACCTCCAAACAGCGAAATCTCTTTAAAAAATGCATAAAACAGCAGAAAATAAATCCATAACCGATGGTCGAATATCGCCAGCCATTCCTTGGTACTATTAAATAAAAAAACTTTTTTAATAATCAGTATAATACTGAAAATAGCAAAAAGAACATCCAGTATCCATACCTCTGCTTTCTGTTTTTTTGGCCTGAACGATGTATGGCGTAGTAATGTGGTGAGCAGTAACAGGAACAGCGCGATGAAATAGAATTTCTCTACGTTAGGAAAAGTAATTTTAGAGGTAGAGAATCCTGTTTCTACTAATATCAGCAACATTGCCAAAAGACTTATCATAAATGATATAATCTGAAACCACTTGTGGATGGTGTCCTTACGCGTTTTTTCGGAAAAATCATTCCTGGAGTTGCTCATATCAGCACTTTTTTCTCTTTTTATTTAAACAAAAATAATATAAAATATCAGGAGCAGCCTTAGTTGCCGTAAAATTATATTATATTTTGACGTTAAAACGTTTTTTAAATAAAAAAGCCCTGAACTATGGGGTTCAGGGCTTTTATGAATTAAAGAATATCTTATTTCTGAGGGTTTTCTGCAGGAGCAGGTTGTTCCAGTGTTCCCTGGATACTCAACATTGTGGTAGAATTTACAGGGTCGTTAGAAATGATGGTGATACTTTTGTACTGTTTGCCTGATTTTCCTGCGGTATTAAAAGTGGCGTTGATCTTACTTTCTTCGCCTTTTTTCAACACGGTTTTTTCGGGGTTGGTAGCAGTACAGCCACAACTGGCCTTTACTTTACGAATTATCAGGTCGTTATCTCCATCGTTGCGGAATACAAACGAACATTCAATTTTGTCACCCTGTTTGGCAGTACCGAAATCAAAGGTGGTGTTGTCCCATTTTATTTTGGGGGCAACGGCAAGTTGTTCCGCAGTCAAATTGGTAAAATCTTCGGTGATGTTCTGACTGATGTTGATAGTCTTGTTGGGTTGCAGACTGTCGTTAGTGTAAAGCATTATCCTGTCGAAAACATAACCCCATTCATTGCGTTTGGCTACATCATAATTTAAGATGATGATTCCTTCCTTATTTGGTTTTAGTGTTTCGGGGATAGCTTTTGCTGTCAGATAAGGCGGAAAGTCTTTGAAGCTTAATGTCATAGGTCGGTTCCACACATTGATGACGTTAAGGGTGTCTGTGCGGATTTCGGTATTTTTTGTATTACCGAAATTAAATTGCGAGGTTTCCATACGCATATTGCCAACTACTACGGGATAGCGGTCCGTCATTTCTTTAGGTTTGGGTAATACCTCACCTTTGACAACAAGGTTGATCATTGGGTTGCCAGGATCGTTTGTAGTAACGGCAATTCCTTTGTCGAAAGGTCCCGGACGGTGGGCCGGATCAAATTCTGCGTCAATAAAGCCGGATTTTTTGGGTAAGACACCAGTTTTGGTCCAATCAACCGTGGTGCACCCGCATCCTGGTTTTACACTGATAATTTTCAGTGTGTCATTGCCTGTGTTGGTAAAAGTGTAGTGGCATTTAACCTTGCCGGCCTCTTCTTTGATTTTTCCGAAATCATGTACGGTCTTGTCAAATTTTATTGCAGCCTTTTTCTGGGCATAAATGTTTCCTGCACCCAGTAGTGCAATAATGAAACTCAGATATAGTAACTTTTTCATAGGATAAAAATTTTTGGTAAAAATACGGTATAAAACGAAAGTTGTTTGTATTTATTTTATTTTTTTACAGTTTTCTTTCAGTCCTGATTTTATTATTTTGTTAATTTCCACCGTGTCTTTTTCGCAGGATAAGCGGTAAATTTCTTTAAAAGGGTCGGTGTCCAGAATATGTTGCAGCAGCACATCCGCTGAAGGAGTGGCATCCAGATGGCTGTATTCTTCGTAAGTATATTTCAAAAAAGCCGACTGTGCTCCAATGCCACGGTTATCAAGCAGGTACCCCTTAGCAAGTTTGGTGGGATAAGCCAGTGCCCCATTGAAATAAACATCTTTAATGCCGGGGTAGGACACAATGGCAGTTTTGTCGGCTGACAAAGTTACCGGAACGTAGTCGTGATAGTCTTTATAAGTTTTATAAATAATTATCGGAGGGGTGGCCATGACCATAGTATTAGTGTTTTTGTTATTATCAACTGCGGTGTTGTTTGCAGAGTCTTTTTCTTTCACTGTTTTACACGAAATAAATAAAAAGATAGTGAGCGGGATAAGTAAAAAAAATATTTTCCTAATATTCATATTGTTAGCACGGTTTGTGTGGTTGATAATTTTCGTGTGTCAGAAACAGCAAATGATAATAAATGCTAAATTTGCATTTTTTCACCAAAAAATATACCAAGTTCGGCAAGGTTCAGAATTATTGCATAGCCGGCGAAGAATTATTTTTATGCAGAAATGAAATTTATTGATAAAAGGACGAAGGCAATGTTTATTTATTTATGATTAGTCATTCAGCCCATATTAGCAATCTTGAATCGGAAGCAACCTATGTTATCCGCGAAGCTGCCGCACAGTTTGCAAATCCCGTGTTGTTGTTTTCCGGAGGAAAAGATTCTCTGGTCATGCTCCACATTGCCTGCAAGGCTTTTTGGCCCGCAAAGTTGCCTTTTATCCTGTTGCATATCGACACCGGTCATAATTTCCCGGAAACACTGGAATTCAGGGATAAAATGGTAAAGAAAACCGGGGCAAGGCTGATGGTAGTTTATGTTCAGGATACCATCAATTCGGGCCGGGCCAAAGAAGAAACCGGTTACAATGTCAGCCGCAATGCTATACAGCAAATTACACTGCTGGATACCATTGAAAAATTTTCAATAGATGCTGCACTGGCAGGATCGCGCCGGGATGAAGAAAAAATTAATGCCAAAGAGCGTTTTTTCTCCATCAGAGACAAATCCGGACACTGGGATCCCCAAAACCAGCGCGCCGAATTCTGGAACATTTTCAATGGTAAAAAAAATCAGGGTGAACATTTCAGGGTGTTTCCCCTGAGCAACTGGACCGAGATGGACGTGTGGCAGTATATTCTCCGGGAAAATATTGAATTACCGTCATTATATTTTTCTCACGACCGCGATTGTTTCATCCGCGACGGAGTGATATTTGCCTGGTCGGATTTTATAAAATTAAAAGCAGGAGAACATGTGCAGACCTTGCATGTGCGGTTCCGCACTATCGGAGATATCACCTGTAGCGGGGCCACCCTGTCAACGGCCAAGAATGTCGTTGAAATCATAAAAGAACTGCAAACAACTCACGACACCGAAAGGGGCCATCGCAGCGATGACAAGCGTACCGACACAACTGCCGAAGACCGGAAAAAAGATGGATACTTTTAATAATTTACCGATGGTGAATAATATGACAGACGATTATCAGAATAAGGAAACACTTCATGTGGTTGTTGTCGGCAATGTTGATGACGGCAAAAGCACTTTGCTGGGGCGGCTG
>DAOOWO010000022.1:0-14135 GCA_035371225.1 Bacteroidales bacterium
AGCCCCCCATTGTGGCATGTCCCTGGGAGCTGAAATAAAGGGTTTTCCCGTCCGGATGGATAAACACCCCTTCTTCGTTGTATGGTGTGTTGATGCCTGCGCCAAGGTTTTTGGGTTCGCCCCAGTTTCCCTTTTTGTCTTTTACCGACATGTAGATGTCGTTACCGCCAAAACCGCCATCACGGTCGCTGACAAAATACAGGTTTTTGCCATCGTAAGAAATGGTGCCCGAAGATTCATGATAGTCCGTATTGATGCCGCTTATCCGCGATGGTGTTGACCAGGTGGTCCCTTTTAGTTTGCACTCGTATATATCTCCGCCGTTAACTCCTTTGTAAATCAGCAGTGTTTGTCCATCAGGCGAAAGACCAACGGTGGCATCGTGTTTGTTGCTGTTCAAGGGGTTGGGGGGATTTTTCGGGGCGGTCCATGAACCATTGATTTTTTCAGTCATATAAATGTCTTCATAGAATCCAAGGTCGTTTTCATCCTGCTTGCCTCCGGTGGTATTATCTCGTCTTGAAGTAAAAAACAATACCGACTCGTCGGCGCTTATCAGGGGGGAATATTCAGGAAATGCAGAGTTTACAATGGGTCCCAGGTTGTCAATAAATACCCGTACCGGCGCGGCAATCATTTTTTTGCCGTTTTCGCATTCCATAATTTTCTTTTCAATTTCTTTTGAGTTTTGCTGCAGATCGGCAGGCGACAAAGCTTGTTTGTATTGCCGGATAAGGTCCAGCGCCCTGTTGAAATCACCATTTAGCTGGTAGGCTTTGGCCAGGTTGAATTTTGTGTCTTTGTATTCGTCAGAATTTAAACGCAGTGATTTTTCAAAATATTCTATGGACTTTGTTTTTTGCACAGTATTCAGATAGCAGGAGCCTATCAGGTAATTCAGTTTGGCATTGTCGGGGTTAACTTTTTGTGCATCCAAAAAGTATTCAAGGGCGGTGGCATACATGCTCTTGCCCATTTCATAATACTTTAGTCCAACATTGAAATTGTTTCTTGCCTGTTTAAATTCTTTTTCTCTGCCCTTGAAATTGCTTTTTACAAATTCCACATTTTGTGCAGCCGAAAAAAAAGTGAGAAATAATGCAATGATAACCAGGGAATATCTTTTTTTCATGATGTTTTTATTTGAATGATGGAACTATTATTTGCATTGTAAATTTGAATAACTGGCTGCGGTGGTAATACCCAATAAGGCTGCTTTTTTCCAGTCTTCGCAGGAATTTTGCGGCTTTCTGAGTATTTCGTATGTAATGCCGCGATTCAGGTAGGCATATCCATAACTGGGGTTGAGTTCAATGGCTTTGGTATAGTCGGCAATGGCACCTTCATAATCCTGCAGCTTGTATTTTGCATTTCCCCTGTTGTTATAGGCATAATAATAGGAGGGATTGAGCTTAATGGCCTGTTCAAAATCCCTGATGGCATCCTGGTATTCTTCCTGCTCAAAATGTGCGGTACCACGGTTGTTATATGCAATAAAATAATCGGGTTTTTTTTGTATGGCTGTGGAATAATCGGCTATAGCGCCTTTAAAATCTTTTAATTTCTTTTTTGCGCTGCCGAGGTTGTTGTAAGTAAAAGGCATATCGGGATTGATTTGTGTAGCCTGGGAATAATCGGATTTGGCTTCTTCATATTTGTCGAGTTTTACTTTTGCGCTGCCCCTGTCGTTATAGGCATAGGCATAATCGGGTTTGTTTTTTATGGCCGCATCGAAATCGCTGATGGCTTTTTCGTATTCATTTTTTTCAAAAAATATTTCTCCCCGGTAATAGTAAGCCTGAGCATGATTGGCATCCAGGGCCACCGCCTGCGTAAAATCGGCCATGGCATTGTCGTAGTCTTTGAGCTCGAAACGACATTTCCCCCTGCTGAAATATCCGTTGGCAGTGGGTGCGAGTTCTATGGACCTGGAAAAGTCGGCGATAGCATCCTGAAATTTGTTCTGTTCCATAATTACAGCGCCTCTGTTGAAATATGCTTTTTCAAAATCAGGTTTGAGGTTGATAGCTTCGGAGAATTTTTTGATCGCTTCGTTGTACTTCTTGTGTTCAAAAAATTTCACCCCTTCGTTGTACACCTTTTCGGCATCCTGGTTGTCGCCCTTAAACAAAGTATCGGTGGGAACTTCCTGTGCACTGACCGTAAATATCAGCAATAGAAAGAATAGCACGAAAACAGATTTTTTCATAAATGAATTTTTATAATGAATGTAAGTGATAATGATTGCAAATATAATAATTGATAGCAGATAAAAAAAACAAAGCGTCAATTTTACGTTGTAAGAAAAAAATCCAGGAGGAAGAAAAACAGCAATATCAGTCCGGAAACCCCGTTGAGGGTAAAGAAGGCAAAATTTATCCGGCTCAAATCGTTCGGTCTGACGATGTAGTGTTGATAAAAAAGTAAGACGGCAAAAATGGATGCACCGGTCCAGAAAAACAATCCCTGTTGATTGGTTATGCCTGCCGCGATAATGACAGCCATGGCTATGCAGTGCAGCAGCATTGAAAAGATTAAGGATGTTGTTATCCCGAAATGTTGCGGAATAGAATGCAAGCCTTGTTTTTTATCGAAATTTATGTCGTTCAATGCATAGATAATGTCGAACCCGCTGACCCAGCAGAGTACCGCCAGCGAATACAACAGCGGTAGGTAGTGAAAATGTGCCGTCACAGCCAGGTACGCCCCGGTGGGAGCCATGGCCAGCCCAAGACCTAAAACAAAATGCGACAACCATGTGAACCGCTTGGTGTAACTATAGCCCAAAATTACCAGCAACGCCAGGGGCGAAAGACAAAAACACAAGAAATTCAAAAAATACGTGGTGGCGACAAACAATAGAATGTTGGCTGTCAAAAATAAATAAGCATAGCCCGGGCTTATTTTTCCTGAGGGGAGGTCGCGGTATTGAGTACGCGGATTTTCCTTGTCGATATGGCGGTCGGCAATACGATTGAAACTCATGGCCGCGTTACGGGCAAAAAACACGCATAGCAGCATGAGTAAAAAGGTTTTCAGGTTGAAAGAAGTGCCCTGCTGTTGTAAAGCAAGAAAAAAACCAATGACGGCAAAAGGCAATGAAAATACCGTATGGGATATTTTTACCAGGGACGAAAATTCCGAAATCCTTTTGAAAAGTGCTGCCGCCATCTGTAGTTTTTCTTAAAGCAAAGGAAACAATAAGCCTGCTTATTTACAAATTAACTTTGTTTTTTCTTTTTAAAAAGATCGCCTATCAGATCGCCCGGCAAAACACCCGGAAAGATATAATGGCATCTCGATAACCTTGATCGGGCACCGTTAAAAACAAAAAAGTTCGAGACAGTCGAAGTTCTGAAAACCGCAGTGTACTATGCGTACATGCCAGTGCTGAGCCTGCCGAACGCAAGGATTTGAAGAACGAAGACGAACGAAGAATTTTGAGGTTTCTAGAGATGCCCATAATAAAACGGGTTTGATTTCAGGGCACAGCCGACGTCGGCACATCTTGAAAAATGAAAATACATAAACCCGCCTATGGCTCCTGTCGCATACCGGTGATATGTCTCAGCGCGAATACCTTTTTTAACTGCTCTCTAAACTTTTTTTTGTCAGGTTCAGGACCGTCAGGGTTGCTGTTTTTCATCATTCTACTGAAGCTGGTTGATGGCGTTGATAAGAGTTTCTTTGCTCTGCGTTCCGACAAACCGTTGTGCAGGAACACCGTCTTTGAAAATGATGATGGTGGGCAGGTACCTGATGTCGTACTTCAGGGAGGTAATCTTGTTTTGATCAGTATCCATTTTGGCTATGACGGCTTTTTTGCCAATTTCTGAAGCCACCTCTTCAATGATAGGAGCAAGAATCCGGCAGGGGCCACACCAAACAGCCCAGAAATCAACAAGGACTATGCCCTTTTTAATGGTCTTCTCGAAGTTTTTATCCGTAAGTATCAATACTCCTTCGGAGCTGTTCTGTTTGTGTGTGTTTATGTTTCCCGAAATATTGGCCGGTATGGCAAAAATAAATGCCATTAAAAGTAGTAAGGTCACGTTTTTCATACAAAATAATTTTTCATTTTTTTATCAATAATCAGTCCAAAATTATAGCAAGGTAACCACCGTAATGCCTTCGCCGCCATGTTCCACGTGCTCTGGTTCAAAAGCTACGACATTTCGGTGTCCCGACAGTAATTCGTGGATAATTTTGCGCAGCACTCCCGACCCCTTGCCATGAAGTATTCTTACATGATAAATTTTCAGTAGTAAGGCATCGTCAATATATTTTTCTATGATTTCGGTAATCTCTTCAGCTCTTTTTCCGCGCACATCGAGGGTGGTTTTAAATCCGGTTACTTTTTCCGTCAGTTGCCCGCTGATCTCAGAGAAGTTTGTCCGGGTTTTCTTTTTAATGAAATCCCTGTATTTGGAGGGTTCCACCATTTCCAATTGTGCAACGGGGATCCTGATTTTGATATTGTCAAACAACACCTGCGCCTGATCGTTGTGTACTTCTAGTATTTCCCCTATATTTTTTTGTCCGGGCAGGCGCACAAAATTTCCTTTTTGAAGGATAACAGTTTTCTTTTCGGCTTTGATGGCGGCTAATGCAGGCTTTTGTTTTTTTGCCGCCGCCGGTTTCGTTATACTATCTTCGGGTTTTTTGCCGGCAATAATTTTTTCTTTTAGTTCCTGAAGTTCTTCTCTTGCTTGTTTGGTTTTTTCTTTTTCGGCTGCTGATTCTTTTATCTGCCGTATGGTGTTTTCGATGGCCTTGTTGGCGTTTTGCAGCAGCAGGGCTGCCTGTTGCTGTGCCTCGGTAATGATTATTTTTTTCTGCGATTCCAGTTCTGATAGCAGTTTTTGATATTTATCAATCATTTCCGAGAAAAATTCGTCGGCCATTCTCACTTTTTCCTGTTGGCGTAATAGTTCTTCTTTGTCGGCCTGAAAATTCTTTACCTGTTTTTCAAATGAGATATGTTCTACTCCTGCAATATCTGTAGCCCTTTCGGTGATGTGCCTCGGAAATCCTATGCTGTCGGCTATTTCGAGGGCATACGAACTTCCCGGGTGGCCTATGTTTAGTTTGAACAAAGGCAGGAGTTTGGTCGTGTCGAACAGCATGGAGGCGTTAACAATGCCATCGGTTTTTGCGGCAAATTCTTTGATGTTGGCATAGTGCGTGGTTACGGCTCCGTATGATTTTTTGCTGTTTAGCGCTTCCAGTGCGGCTTCGGCTATGGCTCCGCCAAGGATGGGTTCGGTGCCGCTGCCGAATTCATCAATCAAAAACAAGGTACGCTCATCGGCATTTTCAATAAAATACTTCAGGTTCAACAGGTGGGAGCTGTATGTGCTAAGGTCGTTTTCGATAGATTGTTCGTCGCCGATTTCAATAAAAATATCTGAAAAAATTCCGGCTTCCGAACCTTCACTTACCGGTATCAGAAAACCGCATTGTATCATGTATTGCAACAAGCCAATAGTTTTTAGGCATACCGATTTTCCGCCTGCGTTAGGCCCCGAAATAACCAATATGCGCTGATTGGTATTCAGCTTGATATCGTAAGGAACAACTTTTTTGTTTTTTTCTTTTAAATGTAAATACAATAGTGGGTTGAAGGCTCTGAGCCAGTTCAGGCCTGGCTTTGGCGACAATACCGGCATGACGGCATTGGTGTTGATGGCAAACAGGGCTTTGGCCCTGATAAAATCAATAGTTCCGAGAAATTCATATCCCTGCATCAACTCTTCAATAAAGGGCCTGATAAAATCGGTAAACAGGATGAGAATTTTTATTATGGCCTTTCTTTCGGCATTTTCGAGTTCACGCAACTGGTTATTCATCTCGAAAATTTCGGCAGGCTCAATAAAAACGGTTTGACCCGTGGCTGATTCGTCGTGCACGAAACCCTTTATCCTGCGCTTATCGGCGGCAGCCATAGGAATGACACAACGGCCGTTACGAACCGTCATTTCCGTTTCGGGATGTATGATGTCATCTTTTTTCAGCGACATTAATATTTGCCGGGTACGTTTACCAATCTGCGATTCAACAGCGGCTATGTTCTGACGTATGGTTTTTAACTCTTCCGAAGCGTCGTCTCTGATCTGGCCTTTTTCATTAAGTATCCTGTTGATGTTCGGGATAAGGTCGCTATGAATAATTATTGTGGAGGCCAGCCGGTTGAGGCAGGGGTACTTGTCCTGCCTGTGGAGGATATAATGACAAATATCCTGAATCACAGTATAGGAGAGGCGCAGGTTGTTCATTTCCTCGATTTCAATGAACGTACCCGGAGTGACAAGCCGTGCGAGTTCATCGCCAAGGTTAAAATAGTCATCGGATGGGAACGGTTCATCTGTGGTCAACACAGTTTTCATTTCGGCTGTAAGGGACAGTCCCTGCTGAATTTCTTGAAATACGTTTGAAAAGGCAATATTCTGCAGTTGTTGTTGTCCGGGTTCGCTAAGGCAGTAACCGGCTACCAACTGCCGGATATGGTCGAAGCCGATTTTTTTTTCGTGCTTGTCATAATTGGGTATCATAGCAGAGGTTGGGGCTTTGCGGTAAGTTGTTCATAGACGTTGTGATATACGCTTAGGCCGAAGTCCAATGAATATTCTTTCATAGCAAGGTTTCTGATTACTGCGGGATCCAGTTTCAGCAGTCCGGGGATTTTTGAAATGGCTGTTTCATAAGCGTCTTTTGTGAAATCCCTGACAAGCAGCCCTGTTCCGGTTCTTTCCACAAAAGTATCTACATCGCCCACACCGCTGTTAGTAATAAACGGGATGCCCATACTCATGATTTCTCCCATTTTGGTGGGCGAAGAGGCTTGCTTGGAATACACAGGAAGTATGAAAAACAGTGCAATTTTTGTTAACGAAAGCGCCAGCGGCATTTGCTTGTAAAATGCCCGGTGAATCAATATTTTTGCGGAATCAATATTTCTGATTTTTGCTTTGGCGAAAATTTTTTCAGGCTCGTCGTGGGTGACAAACAAAAACTTTGCTTTGGGAAAAACGGTGGATAGTTGTTTGAAAAAATCCAGCATTTCATCAAGCATATACCAGGTGCCCAAAGAGCCTGAATAGGTAATTATCAGGTCGTCTTGTTTTATCTTTAGTTGACGGGTCAGCGCTTCCTTTTCGGAGTGGTCAATATTGTTTTCAGAAAAAAATTGTGTGTTGGCACAACAGGGCGTAACGCTGATTTCGGGAGTTTTTTCGTGCAGTCCGAATTGCGTTTGTATCAATTGTTTTGCCTTTTCGGTGAGGGTGATCACATGATCTGCATGGACCAGGTATTCGCGTTCTTTGCGCTTAAAATACTTGTATATCGCCCGGTAAACGGGGTTTTTGATGTTCCAGATGCCGCCTTCCACCCGTTCGTCGGCCCAGAAACCCCTCATATCAAAGATAAACCGGACGCCCTGTTTTTTCTTCAGATACAGTCCTGCAAAAGCTGCAATATAGCTGCGGCAATGCACCAGCGAAAAACCATATTTTTTATGTAAGCGGCGGGTGGCGGCCAGCAACCGGCCAATGTCGTACAAGGTCGAAACTACCGGCGGACGGGCGGTATAAGATATCGGGTGCCATGTGATGCCGGCTTTGTCCAGCAATTCGTAAACCTGTTGTTGATGTTGGGCAAAACGGTTTTTTTTCTCAGAACTCAACAGATGAATACGGTATCCTTTGCGGCTTAATCCTGCCAGGTAGGGTATAACCTGCGACTGCCCCAGCGGGTCGGTCATGCCGTCATACGAAATATAAAGCACGCATGCTTTTTCGTTCATAGCTGATTAACAGGATAAATTAATGGTAGCACAAAAGTACCATTTTATCCTGTAATTCTTTGTATTATTAATTGGATATACGGAGTAGTGATAAGCTTTTGACTAAAATGTCAGGATATAACACTGCCTGATTCGTGTCAACAGCTTATCACTCAACCCGGAGTATGATGGTTTTCTTAAGCTGTTACCCGCAATGGAAATATCTTTCTACCAAGTCCAGCATTCCTACTTTGTCATCTTTAAGCCGGGCGCGGAGGTCGTGGTCGTTGAATTTTTTAAGATTGTTGACGATGCCATCGATAATCTGCTGAGAAAAGACATTGTGTTTTTTGTAAATATCTGCTTGTTTTTCCAGCATTTCGGCGGATGCCCAGCATGAAAACGGCAGGGTGTCGAGTTTGTGCAATTTGTCTTTGAATTCTTCTGAAAAAATATTGACATCCACATAGGTGTCCTTTGCAAACTGCAGGGCGTTTTCCATTTCGAATCCATGACGGGCGGCAACGGTGAGTCCTGCCAGCAAGAGGTAGATATCTGCGGAACCATCGGGGCAGCGGAACTCCACGGTTTGTTTGTCGGTGAAATCGTCAGTAGGCACGGCTTCCAGCGGGTTTGCCTTTTTGATCATGTCGTTGGCGCCACACCATCCCAGGGGCACCCTTACCAGCACGGAACGGTTTCTGTCGCCCCAGCAAATGTTGGTAGGAGCTTCCTGATGAGGCACCAGGCGGAAATAAGAGGTGGGGTTGGTGTTACCGAAAGCGGTAAGCGATGGGGCCAGGGTCAGATAGCCGGCAATTGCTTTTTTTGCCGTATCGCTGATACCATGATTGTCAACCATCACATTGCGGCCGTCTTTCATCAGGCGGGTATGTATGTGCATGCCGCTACCGGCTTTTCCGGCAGTAATTTTTGGTGCAAAAGTGATGTTAACACCATATTTATAGGCCAGGTTTCGGAGTATCCATTTGGCAATGACTAATTGATCTGCCGATTCTTCAACATCTACAGGCAAAAATTCTATTTCATCCTGTTCATAATCCAAATTGTCGATAGAAAAGTTACCCACTTCGGAATGGGCGTATTTTACCTGTCCTCCGCACCGTACAATTTCCTGAAGTGCTTCGGTACGAAAATCTTCGAATTTGTTGTAGGGAGAAGATTCATGATAGCCTCTTTGGTCGCTGGCCCTGAAGAGGTCGTCTTTTTCGCTGATCAGGTAATATTCCAGTTCGCCCATGGTTTCGAAGGTAAGTCCGGTTTTTTCTTTGAGCACATTGTGTGCTTTGTGCAGGATATATTCCGGTGAAGACGCAAGGGGCTCGCCGTCTTTGTTGAAGTACGAACATAATATGTTTAGCGTGGGAATGCTGCTGAAAGGATCAACAAAAGCCGAGCGGAACCTGGGAATCACGTACAGGTCGCTGGAGCCGGCTTCAATGTATGAGAACAGGCTGGAACCATCCACCCGTTCACCGGTGGATAAAACGGTGTCGAGATGTTTGAGACTGTTGATGCAGATATTCATAGTTTTCAGGCGGTTGTCGCCACCAACATACCTGAAATTAATCATTTTAATTCCATTTTCTTTGATAAATTTCATCAAATCGTTTTTGGTGAAATCTTGTGATGGTTTGTCAAGAAACCCCACCAAAGGATTGGGGTTTAATTCAGTGAAATAGTTTTTGCTCATGTCTGTTTTTTTGTTAATAATCCGGCGTCAAACTTAATAAATATTTTTTAAAAACAAATTTCTTTTGAAAAAGAGTAATGATTTAAGTAAAACAGCGCTTGAAAACACTGATTTTGTAAATAAACCAGGAAGCAATTAGTTTTCGTAAATTGAATTACCTTTGTTATGGGTGAAAAAGGGATTGAGTTGAACAGGGTTTGCCCCGGTTTTTATTGAACTTAAAAATTACAAGGTAATGATTCGTTGGCCAAGGAGAAATAACAAATTAAAAACAGTGCTTTTTGTTTTAATGCTATTGGGCCTGCTAACGCGTCTTACAGCGCAGGGAGACATTCCCGATTCGCTTGTCCGTGAGCGAATTCAATATATCCATGATCATCTGAATCAGTGCAGGACACCTGCAAATGTATGGTGGTATGGATGGTTGGCGGGCTACAGCGCGGCGACCATTGGTCAAGGCACAGCGTATTTTCTGAGTAACGATAAAGGAACGAGGCAGGATATGGTGTTGGGCGCATCAACTACCTTACTGGGCGCAGCAGGGCAGTTAGTCATGCCTTTAAATCCGGGACGTAAGGCCGATATTCTTGCTCAAACCCCTGATTCCACTTCCGCGCAGCGTCTGGAGAAGCTTCTTTATGCAGAAAAAATGTTTAAAGAAATTGCAAAAAATGAAAAATTTGGAAGGTCCTGGAAAATGCATGTCATTTATGGTGCCGTGAACATAAGCAGCGGGCTTATTACCTGGCTTGGGTTTAAACGTTCGGCCTGGGCCGGACTTGGGAATTTTGCCTTAAACACCGTCATTTCTGAGGCTCAGATATGGACTCAGCCAACCCGGACGATGAAAGATTATCAAAACTATTGCAAAAAATACCAATCAGGAGTAAACCCGCTTTCATACAAACCGAAACCTGTATTTTATGTGAGCGCCTGCCCTGATGGAATTGCCATAAAAATGGTGTTTTGATAAACAACTTTTAATAGAATGGTTTTTTGTTATGGGAAAATGTAGAGAAAAGGAATCGGTCAGAAACCATGAAATTAAGTTGCTGAACTTCGCTGAGATTGACAATTTGAATAAGTTTAAATTTTGTTTAAGACCGCTTCAAGTCCTTTAGCTTCAAGTGTTACAGAAACAATAGAAATTTTTTCATCATTCGATTAATTTTTTGTATTTTTGCGGTCCTGAAATTACCATCTCTTCGTAGCTCAGCTGGTAGAGCAATTGACTCTTAATCAATGGGTCCGGGGTTCGAGTCCCCGCGAGGAGACAAAAAAGAGGTTGTCATGATATGTGAAGACGGCCTCTTTTTTTATTTACTGGATATTTTTATAATTCGGAGACAAATTTTTTATGGTACAAAACTGTTGCGAACAGCTAATGGTTATATTTTGTTTAGCCGAATTTATTGCAAAGGTGTCGATTTTGTTTTCCGGTAAATCATTATTCCCAATGCTGTTTCTGCGGCCCCGATGATAAAAAACATGGGCTGCATAAAGCTGATTAAGCCAATCCAGGACACCTGTACCGTTATCCAGATAAGCTGAGCGGCCCCGAAAAACACACCCAGGTAGCCGGAAACCGGTTTCCGCAAAAAAGAAAATACCGAAGCCGCCAAATTTCCCAACCCGTGAATAATAAAAAGGCAAAGACCGGGAATCAAAAAATTGGGAAGAGGCGAGTTGGCAAGCATATCCGTAGAAACACCAAGCCCCGCCCCGCTGGAGTCGGTAATGTACAACCATCCGGCAGGCAGGGCGCCAATAGCGATGAAAAGCTGTATTCCGCCCAGGACAAAATAAAGCCACTTGTTGTTTTTTTTGTTGGTGTTCATTTTTTCAATTTATTTTAAAAAAACGGCTGATGCCGCCAGTATCATTTGTTCAATACTTTTCTTAAGATATTCCAGTAGCTTCTTCCATACGAAACCAAAATTTCTTCACCGGCCTTGATATTGCGCGAGGCAACAATAAACGCCTCCCTTTTGATAAGCTGGTATTTGGCGTTGTTGCGCAATCCCTTGATGCGGGTTAACCCCGCGGCATCATTGGCGTAGCGCCCTTCAGCCCACAGGGTGTACTGGGCATCGATGATTCGGTTTTTGCTAAGGGTTAAATAGTATCCGCCATATCCCTCCTGGTTTTGATTGCGGCGTTCACATTCTTTCAGCGAAATTTTATCCCCATCGTATTTCACGATGACATCGCCTTTTTTAAAATCTTTGGCCGCCCACAACCCAAGGCCTGAGCCGGGTATCTGCGATGGTTTTATGCTAATCATTTTTTTCTTTTATAAACCTTATGTTTCTTTGTAGTGCCTGAAAGCCTATTCGCCGTATGGCGGAGTCTTCGGTAATGTCCAAAAATTTTTCCTCTGTCAGTGTTTCCCAATCTCCCGCAGTCATATTTTTTAGCGGTAAGGAAAGCTGAAATTCGCGGATTGGGGTTGGCTTCAGTTTTTTGTTCCACGGGCAGGCTTCCTGGCAGCAATCGCAGCCATAGATAAAACCATTGAAATTTTTCCTGAGGCCTTCCGGCATGGGATTTTTTTGTTCCATCGTCAGGTGTGAGATGCATTTGCGGACATCCAGTTTGTGCGGGGCTATCAGGGCGCCGGTGGGACAGGCCTCCAGACACAGGGTGCAGGAGCCGCATATTTCATCAATCGGTATGTCGTAGTGCAGTACCACATCGGTAACAAGCACTCCGATAAAATGGTAAGTTCCGGTTTTTTCGCTGATCAGAAGGCTGTTTTTACCTATCCATCCCAGTCCAGCCCGTTGCGCCCAGGCTTTTTCAAATATGGGTGAGCTATCTACACAAACGCGGGTATTTTGGCTTTGGGATTGCTGTTTGATGAAGGCGGCCACACCCGCTAGTTTTTCGTTCAACACCTTATGATAATCGGCGCCAAAAGCATAGTTCGAGATTCTGTACGGTGACTGGTCAGGGAGTTTTTCGCCTGTGTAATAATTATATAGTACCGCGATAATGGTTTTTGCACCGGGTACAAGCAGCGCCGGATTGGCCCTCACTTCGGGATTTCTTTCCAGGTATGTCTTTCCGGCGTGTAGCCCTTCGGCTGTCCACTGCACTAAAAAATCATATTCCCGCTGAAGTGTTTCCACTCGGGCAAACCCGCAGGCAGCAGCACCTGTGTCGAAAATTTTTTTCTTTATCTCAAGCGATAATTGTTGGGTGTCCATGGATTGCTATTCGAAAAGAGTGTTTTGCCGTGCCGGGTTGATGCGCCCCAGGTGGGTGTATGCTTTTTCGGTAGCTTCGCGTCCGCGGGGTGTCCTCATCAGGTAACCTTCCATAATTAAAAACGGCTCATAAACTTCTTCGATGGTGCCGGCGTCTTCGCTAACGGCGGTGGCAATAGTGGTAAGGCCTACAGGCCCCCCCTTGAATTTATCTACTATTGTTGTCAGGATTTTGATATCCATTTCGTCCAGGCCGTTTTTGTCCACATTAAGCGCCGTCAGGGCGATGTTGGTAATTTTCAGGTCGATGGTTCCCGTGCCTTTGATCTGGGCAAAGTCGCGAATACGGCGCAACAGCAGGTTAGCAATACGGGGGGTGCCTCTACTGCGGCGGGCAATTTCAAAGGCTGCATTTTTTTCGATATCCACGTTTAGGATGCGTGCCGATCGTTCAATAATAGTTTTCAGTATTTCGGCGTCATAATAGGAGAGACGGGTATTTATTCCGAAGCGCGACCGCAGCGGTGCCGTGAGCAGGCCCGAACGGGTGGTGGCGCCAATGAGGGTAAAAGGATTGAGGGTGATTTGTACACTGCGGGCATTGGGGCCGCTTTCTATCATGATGTCAATCTTGTAATCTTCCATCGCGGAATACAGGTATTCTTCAATGATCGGTGACAAGCGGTGAATTTCGTCAATAAACAGTACGTCGTTGGGTTCAAGGTTGGTCAGCAGGCCGGCAAGGTCGCCGGGTTTGTCGAGCACAGGCCCCGAAGTAACTTTGATGCCTACCCCGAGTTCGTTGGCAATAATATAGCTGAGAGTGGTTTTGCCCAGTCCCGGAGGGCCGTGCAAAAGTACGTGATCAAGCGATTCGCCTCGCAACTTGGCTGCTTCCACAAAAATTTTCAGATTTTCCACCACCTGTCCCTGACCGGAAAAGGCGCTGAAAGTATTCGGGCGCAGAAATTTTTCAAATTCTATTTCGTTTGAAGTCAGATTGTCTTTGGTTGGATCCAGTAAGCCTTTAGCCATCGCATAACCTTTTATAGGTGCAAAGTTACCAAAAATCCTGCACAAAAAGCCTACGTTCCCGTATATTGGTTAAATCTTTTTTTGAGGTACTGGAGAAGGAATATTATTTTATCATTTAATTGATGAGTTAGTCTTCCTGCAAATTTTAGAAATATTTCTCACCCTGATTATTATAAATAAATTGTTATTCCGGGTGAAACGAAGCTAAATGAGGCATCTTTAATTATATTTTTACTCAAAAATAATTCAATCCTGTCGGTTTTAAATAGGTCTTTTTTATTATTTTTCTGGTTTATGAAATTTATTTTTGAAAAAGACATTTGCTAAATGTATTTTTTTACACTGTTGTCCGGTAAAAGTTTAAAGGAAGCCGAAGCATAAGCCCGGCTTCCTT
>DAOOWO010000023.1:0-2566 GCA_035371225.1 Bacteroidales bacterium
AAGACATTACCGAACGGAAAAATTCCGAAGAAGAGCTGCGAAAAAGCCGTATGTTATTGAGGACGATGATAGATTCGTTACCTATATGGATCTCTGCCGCTGACCTGCGCGGCAATTATTTTATTGCTAATAAATATTATGAAACATTTTTTAAAAGGCCGCTGGCTCTGATTGAAGGCCATAATTTTAAGGAATTTTTCCCAGAAAGGATTTATAAAAAGCACAAAGACTATTTTGATAAATGCATCAACTCTGGTAAGTCCATTGAAGTTTCTGATGAACTGACCCGTGACAACGGAGCTATTGTTCATATGTACGGCACCTATACGCCCTTGTTTGATGAGACGGGAAAACTTTTCGGAATGGCTGCATTGGCAATGGATATCACCAGGCAAAAAGAAGCAGAAATAGCATTAAAGGAAAGCGAAGAACAGTTCAGAACTACCTTTGAAAATGCGCCCATCGGGATGTGCCTGAATACTATCGACGGGAAAATCTTCCAGGTAAACCAGGCTTTTTGCCAAATGATGGGATACACCCAGGAAGAATTACAAAAATTTAATTTTTCTCATATTACTTTCCCGGAAGATATTGAAGCGAGCAAACAATTTAGTCAGGATGTACTTTCCCAAAACAGTAAACACTCCTACCTGGAAAAAAGGTATGTCAAAAAAGACGGTACGGTGATTTGGACGATAACATCTGCTTCGGTATTAAGAGATATAAATAATAATCCAAAGTTTGGTGTTTTTCAGGTACTTGATATAACCGAACTGAAAATGACGGAACAACGGCTTGAGGAAGCAAAAAATCAGCTCGAAATCGTATTTAATAATGGCCCTGATGCCATTCTATTGACCCGAATAGAAGACGGTCACTATATTGATTCGAACATAACCTTTACGCGGTACACAGGCTATACTCCCGATGACCTCCGGGGCAAATCTACCCTTGATATTGATATATGGGGAAATCCTGATGATAGAAACCGACTGATAAAAGATGTAAAAGAAAAAGGTTTCTGCCATAATTTTGAGCTGGAAGTTAAAAACAAAGACAGGACATCCAGAACCATTGAAATGTCGGCAGAAGTAATATTCATCAAAGGAGCCCCCCACCTGCTGACCATTTCAAGGGATATCGCCGAACGCAAAAAAATGGAAAAATTACTTAAGGAGCAAAATGAAGAACTTCATGAACTGGTTGCCACAAAAGACCGGTTTTTCTCCATCATCGCTCACGACTTAAAAGATCCGCACAATGCCATTCTTGGTTTTTCTGAAATCCTTTCGGGAAGTTACGATATTCTATCCGACCAGGACAGAAAAAACTACATCGGAAACATCCTGCGTTCATCACAAAATCTGTCGCGACTGCTGCGCAACCTGCTCGAATGGGCCAATTCGCAAACCGGCAGGATGATTTACAAACCCGAAATTATTGATATCTCGGCCGTGGTTCAGGAAACAATCGATCTGTTGGTATATCAGGCCAAAATCAAACAAATCAGGCTTATACCCGACCTCTGTTCTTCCTCTGAAGTGTTCGCCGACTCCAACATGGTGCGAACCATTTTGCGCAACCTGGTATCCAATGCTATCAAATACACCCACAGAAACGGATTTGTAAAAATAAATACCACCACGATGGCAGACAAAAATAATAAAATTGATTATCTGGAAATCGCTGTTACCGACAACGGAGTGGGAATAAAAAAGGAAAACCTGAATAACTTATTTAAATTGGATCATAAAGTGAAGACCCCGGGTACCGAAGAAGAAATGGGCAGTGGTCTGGGCCTAATTCTGTGTTATGAACTCGTCAGAAAAAACCACGGATATCTGAATATTACAAGCGAAGAAAATGTTGGAACGACAGTAACTTTTGCCTTACCACAAAAATGCAGATAAATGAAATATGAATTTTTAAATAAAAAAATCCTCGAACAATTCATTGCTTCCATAGAAAATGATAAATGTCGTGGTGTTCTGATAGTTGATGAGGCTGAAACAAAAGATCATTTTCTGAAAGAATTGGAGTCCCTTCCTGCAAAGGTACGACAGTTCTTTTTGGATAATGGAATCAGGTTGCATTCCTTGCTGAACGATATGCCCAGCCCCTTTTTTATCAAAGATGAAAAGTTCACATGGTTTTATGTGAATGAACAATTTTGCAAATTTTTTAATGTCAAATCAGAAGGCATCTATGGTCAGACAAGTTTTTTTATTTCCCCAAAAAACAAGGCGGAATTGTTCTATAAACAGGATTTGGAAGTATTACAAACCGGCAAGCAATCACAAATTGAAGTAGCGCTTAATGACGCCTACGGAAATAACCGGACAATTTTATCAAGAAAAGGTCTTTTTTATGACATTCACAACAAACCCTATATCATAGGTCTCTTCCATGAAATAACCGGGTTGAAAGATATCGAAACATCCATTAAACAAGAAAAAACGGAACTTGAAATGATGGTACGGGAACGAACTATTCTTCTGACTACGACCATTGAAAAGATGCAGGAAGAGATTAATCAGCGCAACAAAACGGAACAGGCTCTGATTCA
>DAOOWO010000023.1:2666-14112 GCA_035371225.1 Bacteroidales bacterium
AAAAGATGCAGGAAGAGATTAATCAGCGCAACAAAACGGAACAGGCTCTGATTCAAGAAGAAGATAAATTCCGTAATGTCATCGAACAGGCATCAGAAGGAATCTTAATAAACGACAGCCAGGGAAAAATCATCGAATGGAATAATGCTTTGTATGAAATTACCGGTATTACGAAAGCCCAGGCATTAGGCAAATATAGTTGGGATATTGAATACGACATGTTGCCTCCGAAAAAAAAGACAAAGGAATTTTATGAGAAAATTAAAAAAAATACTCTGTCAATTTTTAATAACCAAAAAATTTCTGAAAACTATAGTAAAATAGAGGGGAAGATCATAAGAAAAGATGGGGAAGAAAGGTACGTAGATTATTCCATTTACCTTATAAAAACTCAAAATGCTTCTTATGTCAGCCGGGTTGTTCGGGATATAACCGGGCAAAAAAAGTATATGCAGGCTCTCCAGCATTCAGAAGCCCAGTACAGGGCATTATTTGAGAACTCAAGTGTACCCATCCTGATTATCAACCCGCAAAACTATAAAATAATGGCTGCCAATCAAAAAGCCGCCGAGACCTATGGATACCCGATAGCCGACTTTGTGGGAATGCCTTTGGAACAAATTACCCGGGAATTTGATCTGGACAAGCAACAAATAGAAAACATAACAAATCATATTATCACCAAAGATTTTAACACCATACACCTGAACAGGAAAGGTGAAGAAATACACATGCTGGTGGACGGATCAACGGTGGAATACGGCGGAATAAATGCCGTGATGAACTTTAACCGTGACATCACCCAGATAAAACGCCTGGAAAAAGCCCGGGAAACCGTTTATAAAATTTCTCAGCTTGCCCATACCGTTGATAATATGGATGACATGTATAAATCCATCCATAAGATTATCAACGAAATTGTCCCAAGCAGAAACTTTTATATTGCCCTGTATGACGAAGTATCCGATATTGTTTCTTTTCCTTATTTTGTAGACGAAAAAGACTCCTCCCCCAACCCGCACCGGCTTAAACGGGGACTCACCGAGTATGTGCTGCGGCACGGACAACCGGTGCTTACCACCGCAGAACTTTTGAAACAACTGGAACTATCCGGCGAAATTGAACTCATTGGCTCATATTCGGAAACCTGGATGGGTGCTCCCCTCATTACCCACAACAAGGTTATTGGCGTCGTTGCCGTGCAAAGCTATACTCCAGCAATTCGTTTTACCGAAAATGAAAAAGACCTTTTGGTGTATGCGTCGGAACAAATAGCTCACCAGATTTATAAACGGCAGGCTGAAGAAGAAATTCTCAGGGGAAAAGCAAAAGCCGAAGAATCCGACCGCCTCAAAACATCTCTTATCTCCAATATGAACCACGATTTGCGTACGCCGATGACAGGCATTTTGGGCTTTGCATCATTACTTAAAAACAGGATAAAAGATAATGAAACACTGTCGATGGTTGATACCATTATTGAATCGGGCAACAAACTGATGTCTATTATAAATTCCATACTGCAATTATCGCAACTCGAAGCAGGACAAAAACAAATTTCCATCATCCCAGCAGAAGTAAACAAATACGTTGAAATGCCCCTTGGGCAGCTTGAAATTAAGGCCCGGCAAAAAAATCTCTCCATTGTCAGACAATATCAGGATGATGTTTTTGCTGCTTTCAACGAGAGTTACCTGATACAAACCATTACCAACCTGGTAAACAATGCCATTGCCTATACCGAAAAAGGAAGCATAACAATAAAAACAGGCTACACGGAATATCAAGGCAAAAAATTTGCACATATTAAAATTGAAGATACCGGCATCGGAATCGATGCCAACAATTTTTCGAAGATCTTCCAGGAATTCAGACAAGTGAGCGAAGGCCTTAACCGACGCTATGACGGAAGCGGCCTGGGATTATCTATCAGCAAAAAAATGATTGAGATGATGGGCGGGCAAATACTGGTTGAAAGCCAACTTGGCAAGGGCTCTGTTTTTACAATATTATTGCCCATGGTATCAGAAAAAGCCACAAAAAAAGAACCCCCCGAAAAAGACAAGGAAGCAAACAAAATTACACAATCCCCAAAAACGCGTCATAAGCACAAGGTTCTCGTGGTGGAGGACAATAAAATCAACGGGGAACTGATTTATGCTTACCTAAAGCAGGATTATGAGGTAGATATTGCCAAAACAGGGTTCCTTGCCATTGAACTGGTAAAAAGATCCGAATACAATATCGTACTTATGGATATCAACCTCGGGGAAGGCATGAACGGAATGCAGGCAGCCAGAGAAATACACAAAATCAATAAAGACCTCCCCATCGTGGCTATCACCGGCTATTCAACCGAAAAAGAAATTAACGCAATCCTGAAACACGACTTCATCGGATATATCCTCAAACCTGTGGACAGGGTATCACTCTACAAGGTACTTGAAAAAACAATAGTGAAAAAGTAAATCTCTTGTCAACGACTGATTACAAGGTAATAGGACTTTTTACCTTTTTGCACGAGTATGTACTTGTTGTTTAAGAGGGTGGACTTGTCTATCAGCGTTCCCTCTGTCATCTTTACCTTATTGATAAAAAGACAACCTTCGCCAAACATCCTTCTTGCTTCGCTCTTCGACGACAAAATACCTGTTTTAGTGGTCAGGAATTCTACTACATCCACTTTCTTCTCCAAATCTTCGGCGGCAATAAAACTTTGAGGCACACCTTCAAAAACCGACAAAATGGTTTCTTCGTCCAGCGACCTGAGGGTTTCTTCAGTCCCTTTGCCAAACAATATGCCGGAAGCTTCCACCGCCGCCTGGTAATCCTTTTCCGAATGTACACGCACGGTCACTTCTTTTGCCAGTGCTTTCTGCAAAACCCGCAAATGCGGAGCCTCCTGGTGTTGCCGAACAAGCTCATCCACCTCTTCTTTGGTCAACAAAGTGAAAATTTTAATATATTTCTCGGAATCCTCATCCGAACAATTCAGCCAAAACTGATAAAATTTATAAGGAGATGTTTTCTGGGGGTCAAGCCACACATTGCCTGCCTCGGTTTTCCCGAATTTACTGCCGTCGGCTTTGGTAATCAACGGACAGGTAATGGCATAAGCTTCCGTCCCGCCTTTGCGCCTGATTAATTCAGTTCCGGTTGTAATGTTACCCCATTGATCGGCGCCACCCATCTGCAGCTTACAGCCCTTGTTAATATTCAACCAGTAAAAATCATAACCCTGCACCAACTGATAGGTAAACTCCGTAAAAGAAATGCCGTTGCCGCCCTGAATTCGCTTTTGTACCGAGTCTTTGGTCATCATATAATTAATGGTAATATGTTTGCCTACATCACGCAAAAAACTCAAAAAGCTAAACCCTTTCATCCAATCGTAATTATTTACAATCTCAGCTTGCGCAGGGCCTTCCGAAAAATCAAGGAATTTTTCCAACTGCCTTTGAATGCCGGTTTGGTTACTTCTCAGGGTTTCCTCATCCAGCAAATTACGTTCTTCCGATTTGCCCGACGGGTCGCCAATCATGCCTGTTGCCCCGCCTACCAGTGCAATGGGCTTGTGTCCGCACAACTGAAAATGTTTCAGCATCATGATAGAAACCAAATGGCCAATGTGAAGGGAATCTGCAGTGGGGTCAATACCAACGTAAGCGGATGTTACCTCTTTCTGCAGTTGATCCTCCACGCCGGGAGTCATATCCTGTATCATCCCTCTCCAGCGTAATTCTTCAATAAAATTCATGGTTGACAATTTTTTGCAAAAATAAACATTTTTGCCGAGCAGCGCCTACCCTCCCAATTGAGAGTCATTCTATTTATTTGGCGGCAAGGGCTCTGTCCACTTTCCGTCTTCCTTAATCAACTGTATCAGCTCTTCCAGGGCCAAAGATTCATCAATATTTTTGAGCACCACCTGTTTCTTTCGGTAAAGATTTATTTTTCCTGCCGACGCACCCACATAGCCATAATCGGCATCGGCCATTTCGCCGGGGCCGTTGACAACGCATCCCATCACCCCTATTTTCAGATGTTTCAGATGAGAAAGCTGACGGGTAATTAACCCCAGGGTGCCCTCCACATCGTAAGAAGTTCTTCCGCAGGTTGGGCAGGCAATAAATTCGGCTTTGGTACGCCTTAAACCCATCGTCTGCAAAATGCCGAACATCAGAGAAGTGACATCAACGCTACCGTCGGCATTGTCGATACATATTCCATCGCCTGTGCCATCCGCTAAAAAACAAGCCATTTCAGCAGGAGCCAGGGTTAGCATTTCTTCGGCACCGCAAAAATATTTCTTATATAGTATTAGCGGCCAGTTGTTGCCTGTTTGCCTCCAGGCTAGTAACTTATTACGCACGGCAGGCATGTCCTCCGCGCTGCCGGCATCAAAAAACAACACCCGTGGGTTTTCTCCGGAGTATTTTTTCAGGAAACCTGTATCATCCAGGTCTTTTGAATTCAAATAAACCAAACCGGCCGTTTCCTGACCGTCAGAGCTTTTCAGGCACTGACCTCTTTTATCCCAGTAAAAATCCGGCTTTGGTGTCGTGCAGATTTTTGTTCCATCCGCCGGATGAATACAAACAGGCTGTTGCTCACCGCCGATAGAGCCAATGTTTATTGTATTCTGTTTTTCGTAAGTATACTTTTTGCTGGGTACTGAAGTCTTTTTTGCAGCAGAGAAAGCTTTTACCAACGAAATCGCCACCGGAACCTCATGCACCGGACTTTCGGTCAACGAAACACGTATGGTATCCCCAATGCCCTCCATCAGTAGTGCACCGATACCGGCACCTGATTTGATGCGGGCATCTGCTCCCGCACCGGCCTCTGTAACCCCCAGATGCAGCGGATAATCGTAGCCCGACTCCGTCATCCGGCAAGCAAGCTGCCGGTAAGCATAAATCATGGTTTTTACATCACTGGATTTCATCGACAAAACCAGCTTGTGAAAACCATAGTATCGACAGATATCAATATATTCCATAGCCGAAACCACCATGCCCTCAACGGTATCGCCATAACGCGACACCACCCGTTCCGACAAAGAGCCATGGTTTACTCCAATGCGAATGGCCGTGCCATACTCCTGGCAAATCCCCAGCAAGGGCTTCAGCCGGCGGCTGATATCTTCAAGTTCTTTATCATACTGGCTTTCGCTGTATATGATTTTTTTGGTACCTGGCGATTTTTTATCAACATAATTACCGGGATTAATCCTGACCTTTTCCACAATTCGTGCAGCCACCTCGGCAGCTTGGGGCTGAAAATGTATGTCAGCAACCAGGGGAACAAAACAATGTTTTTCAGCCAACGCCTGTTTAATGTTTTTCAGATTTTCGGCTTCGGCAGCATTGCGGGCCGTAATTCTAACCAATTCGCAACCTGCACCGGCAAGTTGCAATGTCTGGCAAACCGTAGCAACCGTATCCATGGTGTTGGTATTGGTCATGGACTGAACACGCACCGGGTTTTTTCCACCCAGCAACAAATTGCCGATATGTAATTCGCGGGTAACCACAAGTATTAAAATTTATAAAAAACAAAATTACTTTATTTTCATCGAAATTGATGTTGTAACACTTTTATACTTCTGCATTTTTTTCTGCAAGAGCTTCCAAGGCTAACACGGTTTTCCAATTTCTGCAACTGGCTTTCACCTTTAGATTTTTTTCGAAGAAATCGCAGGACAGCTTAGATTCACGGTATTGACCGGGGATATACAGAAAGGCCTCCTGCTCTGTTATTACAAATTCGTCCGGCACAAATTTTATATCTTTTATCTTTTCAATGTAATTATCATCCGGCTTCTCAAAGAAAAAAACCACATAACACTTTTCGGGGTCTGCATTTTTCTTTACCAAAAAGGGATTTTTTGAAACAATATTTTTCCACTGCTGTATTGTTCTTACTATCAAAGGCACTTCAAATCCGTATTTTTCCTTTATCTTAAGTGCAATTTTCTCAGCGATACCCGAAGGAAAATCTTCCTTTCCGGTATTAAAAACCACATTGCCGCTTTGGATATAGGTAACCGCATTGCACAGATTCAGGGCGGAAAACAGTTTTTTCAGGTCCTCCATCAGTATCCTGCGATGCCCGCCAACATTGATCCCTTTTAAAATAGAAATGTATGTTTTCAATTGTTTTAAATAAAAACGTAAAATAAAATGTGTTGTAAGCCGGTGGCACAATATACTCCGCCAATGAAGGAACAAAACAAAGATAATAACTAATTTCAAATATTATAACTAACTTAAATAGGTTTAACAATTTTTCACATTAATTATGCATTAATAAACTTCATTTCTCTTAATTTTTTCTATTAGCATAACCCTGTATACTGGCGAAGACAGACAGGCAAAGTATAAAATTGTGGTTCAGTGTTAGCAAAGCAACAAGAGAGTTACCAGTGCTTCTAAACAGTTATTATTCTAATAATACATCGAAAAAAGATATTGCCAAACTTTATAAAAAAACTTGCACTATTGTTATTATTTATAACTTTGCACAAATTTTATAAAATTTAAAAAAAAGTATTATGAAAAACATCGCTTATTCAATTTCTTTCCTTGCATTGGCAGCATTTCTGTTTGTTTCCTGCGGAAACAGCAACAAAGCTGATCTGAAAACAAAAAATGACTCTGTTGCTTATGTCATTGGAGCCAACATTGGCCAGAACCTGCAGCAGAATATCGCCGCCGACTCACTGGAATTCAACACCACCGCTTTGATTCAGGGATTTAAGGACGCACTGAATGGCGTAGATAGTTTGATCTTTTCAAAAGAAGAAAAACAAAATATCATGATGCAGTTTCAGAAAGATATGCAGCAGAAACAAATGGAAAAAATGACCAAAGCCGCCGAACCCAACAAACAGGCAGGTCTCCAGTATCTTGAAAATAACAAGAAACAACCCGGCGTAACCCAGACACAGAGCGGACTCCAATATAAAGTAATCAAAGAAGGCAAAGGAAAAACTCCAACAGCCAACGACCAGGTTACCGTAAACTACGAAGGCAAACTGCTTGACGGTACTGTTTTTGATTCTTCTTTTGAACGTGGCAAACCTGCAACTTTCCCTGTTACCGGTGTAATCCCGGGATGGACAGAAGGCTTGCAGCTTATGAAAGAAGGCGGATCATACGAACTTTATGTTCCTTCTGACCTCGCTTACGGCGATCAGGGAACACAAGGTATCCCCGGCGGATCGACACTTATCTTTAAAGTGGACCTTATTAAAGTGGAAGCCGCTCCTGCTAACGCACAGCAGCCCATACAATAAAAATAATTATTTCTTCAAAAATATTAAAAAAGCTGTTGTAATTTTGCAACAGCTTTTTTATTCATGATATTCAGTTATCATTCAATAAATTAAGATAAAAATAATTATGAAAAACATCACCCAGGTCTTTGTATTGCTTATCCTCTCAGGGATGTTGCTGTTTTCGTGCAAAACACCACAGCAATCGGACACTACCAATTGTCAACTCAAAACACTTCAGGACACGATAAGTTATATCATTGGAGCCGATGTGGCAAGCAATCTGCGAAAAAATCATTTCGACATCAACCCGGATGTTTTTATTTATTCTTTCAACAAAAACATTAAAGAGGACGACACCTTGATTCCAAAAGAAACCGGTCAGAAAATCATGAAAAAATACCAGAAAGAAATGCTGGTAAAACAACAGACCATCAACCTTGAAGAATCGAAGAAAAACAAACTTGCCGGAGAAGCTTTTTTGAAAGAAAACAAAAACAAAGAAGGAGTAGTTGAACTTCCCAGCGGGCTTCAGTACAAGGTAATCAGCCCGGGAACAGGGACTAAGCCATCATCTGATGATGAGGTTACCGTAAACTACGAAGGTCGTTTTCTTGATGGAAAAATTTTCGACTCTTCTTACGAAAGAAACGAACCGGCCAGCTTCCCTCTTAAAGGTGTCATCAAAGGCTGGACCGAAGGCCTTCAACTGATGAACACCGGCGCCGTGTACGAATTATATATCCCCTCGAACCTCGCCTATGGCGATAACGGCGGAGGACCTATCCCTGGTGGCGCCACCCTGATTTTTAAAGTAGAATTATTATCCATAAAAGCAAAATAATAAATAATCAAAAACACACCACCATGAAAAAACAAACAGTAAAAGTTTTGTTGCTTGCAACCAGCCTGATTATGGGAACCTGGCTTTTCACAGGCTGTGGTAATGCAGAAAAAAAGACCACTATGGAATTACAGGATTTTATCAAAAACCTGGAAGCAAAATATGCTTCCCTTTACAAAGAAACCTGCCTGGCCTCATGGAATGCCGAGACTACGGGCAACGAAGAAGAATATAAAAAAGCCGCCGACCTCGAATACAAGATGTCGCAACTTTTTGCAAATAAAAACGATTTTGAAAAAATAAAAAAAATCAAGGAATCGGGACACATCAAGGACGAACTGTTAGTACGCCAGATGAACATCATTTATAATGCCTTTTTGGGTGAGCAGATCGACACTAACAAGACCCGCGCCATGATAGACAAGCAATCGCAGATCTCGCAAACTTTCAACAAATTCCGTCCCGTCGTGGGTACCGACACCCTCACCGACAACCAGATTGAAGCCACACTGCGCAACAGCACCGACAACAAATTGTTAGAAGAAAGCTGGAATGCCTCCAAAAAATCAGGTGCCGTTGTGGCCGAACAAGTCATAGAACTGGTAAAAATGAGAAATGAAGCCGCAAAAGAATTAGGTTTTAAAAACTATCACGAAATGAGCCTCAGCCTGAGTGAACAAGACCCCGAGCAAATTGAAAAACTTTTCAACGAACTCGACAGCCTGACAAGAGATGCTTTTGCACAACTAAAAAATGAAATGGACGAGTACTTTGCCAAACGATACAAAGTAAAAAAAGAAGAACTGATGCCCTGGCATTACCAAAACCGTTTCTTCCAGGAGGCTCCTAAAATTTACCCTGTAGATTTAGATGTGTATTACAAGGACAAAGATATCATTGCCGTAACCAAAACCTATTATAAAGGTGTTGGACTCGACATTGAAGATATGCTGGCCAAGAGCGATATGTTTGAACGTAAAGGCAAAAACCAGCATGCCTTCTGCACCGATATTGACAGGGAAGGCGATGTGCGCGTGTTGTGCAATACCCAAAACAATGCTTCTTGGATGAATACCCTGCTCCACGAATTCGGACACGCGGTGTACTCAAAATATAACGACCGCCAGTTGCCTTTTTTCCTGCGCGACGCAGCACATACCTTTACCACCGAAGCCATCGCCATGTTTTTCGGCAGGCTGGCCTCCAATCCGCAATGGATGGTCGAAAACCTGGGTATTTCGCAGGAAGAAGCCGCAAAAATTGCCGAAGACTGCCACAAAACCCTCCGCCTCGAACAGCTTACCTTCAGTCGCTGGGCACAGGTCATGTACCGCTTTGAAAAAGGAATGTACGAAGACCCCGACCGCGACCTGAACAAACTATGGTGGGACCTGGTGGAAAAATACCAACTGCTCAAACGCCCCGAAGGCCGTAACCAACCCGACTGGGCATCAAAAATTCACATCGCCCTTTACCCTTGTTATTATCACAACTACCTGATGGGCGAATTACTGGCCTCGCAACTGAGTTATTATGTGGCAAAGAATTATTACAATACCGAAGACCTCAAAAATGTGAGCTTCACCAACAATCCTGAGGTAGGAAAATATATGATCGAAAAAGTTTTTAAACCCGGTATGAAATATGAATGGAACGATATGATTGAAAAAGCAACCGGCGAAAAACTTACAGCCAAATATTATGCAAAACAGTTCGTGCAGTAGCTAAAACTCTTTTTCAAAACCTCAAAGATTTGGGATCTGTTTGCTCCCGAACCAAACAGATTGTGTTACAGTGTTTTTTAATGCAGGGATGCCCCATGAGAATCGTGGGGCATCCCTTTTTAACAATTTTCTGAACAGCACATTATGAACCAGCAAAAAAAATATTTTAATAAACCATTTTTAAAAAATAAAAAATAGTAATTTTACCATATAAAAAAAGACACTATATCATTATGGAAATAACAGGTAAAATAGTTGAAATTTTCCCTGCATTGACAGGGACTTCAGCCAAAGGCGAATGGAAAAAACAAGAATTTCTGCTGGAAACACAGGCACAGTTTCCCAAAAAAATAATTATGGCCAACTGGAATGATAAAATTGCCCTCAAGGAAGAGTATAGAAATAAAACCGTTAAAATAGCCTTTGACCTTGAAAGCCGCGAATACAACGGTCGCTGGTACACCGATGTAAGACCATGGAAACTGGAACTTGCCGGACAGGAATCTCCGCAAGCCGTTGAAGAAAAACCCGCAATCGAAACCACTGACCTTCCCTGGGACAACGACAGCAGCAACGATCTACCTTTCTAAACCGTAGTTACCCCGTAATACTCAATTACCTTTTTGGGGTTAAAAACGAAAATCGCCGGTAAAAATCATGGTGGTAAACATCACGGCGTAGAGTGACATCAAGGCAGCCTGAACTATGCCGACTATGCCAAGAATAAAAGCCACCAATGTCCTGGCAAACGATCCTCCATCGTATTTTGGTTTGCTGACCTTGTAAAGTTGCATGCCATACTTACCTTTATTTAATCCCATAATTGACAATATCAGGGCAGGAATACAACAGGCAATTCCTAAAACAGGAATAAAAAAAACCAGGCTGAGGGCATTGCCCCAGATACTATACTTCAAAGCCTCGGCAGCTATGGGCATGTGCTCCTTTGAGGCAGGCGTATGTTGTGTTATCTCTTCCATAAGTTAAACCTGAATTTTGAAAAATATAGTCGAAAATATGGCCAGGATAATGCATAAAGAGGAAATGATCAATCCAGCAACACCTAAATTGAATCCCAGTTTTGCATTCCGGTATTGGTTATCTTCAAACGACTCTGAATTGTTTTTATAAACCTTTTTTGATTTTTTACCTGAAATCACTGCAACAATAGCTAGGGCCAATGAAAAGAAAGAAACCAATATTCCCCAACCAGGATACCAGAAAAACCAGCAAAAACACAACGACGCTGTGCCTGTAATTATTGAGATTACTGCATTCTTATTCATATTCATAACGATTAATAAACAAGTGCAAAATTAAGCTTTTTAACAACAAATCAGCATTACCCCAAATTACCCATTATCACTTTTCAATTTTTAATCTTGTTTCAAACAAGAAAATATATTAGGCATTTGAAGTAAACCAACAAAACCCCAAAAAGAGTTTTCCTTAATGCAAAACAGCAAATTGAAACAGCCTCTTTTAGAGAATAAAGCTTTGTTTTCTATTTAAAACAATTGTGATCCAGCAACTATAACAACAATCACCCCTATTAGCATGAATAGTATTGCAAGTAACCAGCCAATAAGTCCGAAAATT